>CALMND010000249.1 GCA_937868565.1 uncultured Bacteroidota bacterium
CGAGATTTCTTGCGTTTTGTGCGTCAGCAGAACCTTCTGCTTTATCCTTAATGCTTCCATCGCTCCAATAGTAATAGGCATTACCATCCTTATCTTTAATATCTGTCTTGCTCAAATATTCAAAAGCAAAAGCGCCAAAACTTACGTACGGCCTCACTCTGTATTTATCGGGAATAAAGTTTCCAAAATCATAAAGTAGACTTAAGCCACCTGCCCTTATTTCTGCCTGAAAATTCTCCTGACGATTGTTTAAAAACTCATTAGCTCCTAGTTTACCAAAAATAGTGTTAAAATTAACCTGGAGGTATCTGGTCAAACGCTGCGAAATACCCAGTTCAAATGCTGTACGGGCTGTTAAAGGTGATTGATAATGTTTTGAGTACAAATCGCCGTGAAATGCTAAACGGCCCGAACCTAAGGATATTTTTGGTTTAAATTTTTGATCAGCGGTTTTCGAAGTATCCGGTCCAAGAAAAGAATCTGTGCCCGTTGTTCCACCTTCGGAATATTTGCGAATGCTCAGTGGCTCTGCATCTACCGTATTTGTAGGAACTGTCAAAGGTCTTAAAACGTAAAAAACAGAATCTCCGACATCAGGACCTCTATAAAAAGGATACGGTTCGGGTTCGTCTATGTAATGTTGCAATAACTGTTCGGGAGTAAGACTATCCAGTCGGGCATATTTTAATGAATCCGTTTGAGATTTAACAGAGATACTTGTTAAAAATAAAAGCAGAAGAAATAATTTCTTCATAAAGTATTTACTCTTTGTAAAAATAGCTTTTTTTTTTATTTAAACCACTTTTGATTAAGAATCATCAATGCCTCTTGCACAGTAACTCTTTTACCCTCATTATAAGCCACTACAAAAGCACTTTTAACGCCATTTAAATTCTTTGTTTTTTCTCTATGGTCCCTCGCTTGTTTATACTCTGGATGAGAACCAATAACAAATTTAGAATAACCTTCAGCAAATTCGCTTCTAATATTCTCAGTAATGTTAAACTTATTAACAAGTGTTTTTGTGTCTACCTTCCCGCTCGTAAAAGCCCCAATCTGTATAGAAAAAACTGCCTTACCTTCTTTCTTTACAACAATGGGCTTTTCTTCTTCTTTTGTTTTAACCTCTGGATCCGTTTGTTTTTCAGGAACGGTTTGAGTTGATGTAACGGTTGGGGTAACTTCAACCGTTGGCATTTGAGGAACCGCAGTCATAACAGAATCTTGTTTCTCATCGCCTTTTTTGGTCACCGGTAATTCGTTTCCACCAAAGGTTAATGTTTCCTGTTTCAATTTTATTTTTTTGCTCTGATTATTTTCTAAATATGAATACTCTCCGTTTAAGGTGATGGTTCGGGCATCTGCAGAACTGAGGGTGTAAGATATGTTTAACTCTTCTTTATCCGGAACATTAACCCATACAAATTTTGCTTTTCCGTCTGCAACTGAAAAAGAACCTCCGTCTGTTTTCGCTGATTTTGCAACTACCCCATCTGGCATATCATCGCTATACCTAGCAAAACCTTTTGTGTTTGCTTTTTTGATTTTGATACCAACGTTATATTCGTACTCGTTAGCGCCTTTTGTAATGGTTCTTGAAGCATGAATGTCTCCCGGAGGTTCACCGTGTGAAACAGCATTAGCCTTTAACGCAGAATCCTGTGGAATGGATGCAACACCCTCGCCTTTAATGATATCAACCTCAGCCGGTGTCATTTCAACCGATTGCTTCACATTGTCTTCCACATAAGAATATTTTGCAGTAATTGTTTTTTTACCGACGGCAGTTTCCGAAGCGACTAAAATTAGCTTGATACTAATTTCATTATCCTCAGGTAGAGAAGCCCATACCCATTTTGCAACATTCCCAGTAACACTATAACTTGAACCCTTACCTTCACTT
>CALMND010000250.1 GCA_937868565.1 uncultured Bacteroidota bacterium
GATACCGGGAAATAACTTTAAGACAGCAATGTCATTTTCGAGAGCGACATGTACTTTTAGATTTTTTTTGCTCGGTTTTAACAACGCATTTCTATTATAGCTTATGTTTACGCCAGCCTCGGCAAGGGCAGGGTAGTTAGGTGATTTGAACGCGTCAAAGTGAGAGCTGTTGTATTTAAAAGTACGATTTCCCCGGTATAATTTGTATTCAAAATAAATGCAAACTTCGGTGACTATAGGTTTACCTTTTTCTTTGGCAGCTGCAATTTCAATGGCAGTAATTAAGTTCTCTTTGCCGTCTGTTCGAATAATTCCAATGGGCAATTGTGAACCCGTTAATACAACCGGTTTGTTTAAATTCTCAAGCATAAAACTTAGAGCGCTGGCTGTGAAACTCATAGTATCACTGCCATGCAAAATCACAAATCCATCATATTTTTGATAATTGTTTTCGATCATTTTTACTAATTCTACCCAAACGGCAGGGTGCATATTAGATGAATCAATGGGTTTTTGAAAAGAAATGGAAGAAAGTTCCAAATCGAATTTTTTTAATTCGGGAATCTGATTTGTTAAGGACTTAAAATCAAAAGGTTTTAATTCGCCGCTGTGGGCATCTTGCATCATGCCAATAGTGCCTCCGGTATAAATTAACAGCACTGAAGATTTTTTGCTTGGCATAGACGCAATAAAAATAAAGGGTGAAGCAGAACAATTGTTTTGCACTTCACCCTTTCATAGAGTTAATTAAAAAGGAAGATCATCGTTGTCGTTTGGGTTTCCGGTAAATACAGGAGCCGATGAATTGCCGGCAGCGTTTGCATTACTGGACTGGTTTGCCTGCGAGGGTTGGGAAGTGCCTCCTTGCATGCGTTCAATTCTCCATGCTTCCAAAGTATTGAAATATTTTACACCTTGTGGGCCATTCCATTCGCGACCACGGAGGTTAAATTGTATTTTTAAATCTTCCCCTTCATTAAATTGGTCCAACATGGTACATTTGTCTTGAGTTACCTGAAAACTCACTTGTTGCGGATACGGTGTGCTAGCTTCGGTAGTTAATACAAATTCGCGTTTTTGAAAACGATCGCTTACTTTTTGCGTATCGAATTTTACTTTAAGTGTTCCTATTACTTCCATGATATATTTATTTTATTGTTTCGATTCTTATGATTGAATATCCTAATTTAAATAAATTAATTAGTTTACAAATGGGTAATTATGAAATTAAAGTAACACCATCCAGGCTTCCTTTACCTGATTTGTTTCTAAAAGGCTTTTGGCATAATGGTGCTGTTCAATTTCGCTTGAAAAGGGCTTAAGGCTTTTTCTAAACTCTAAGGTTTCTTCTGTGCCGGGAATTTGTTCTACGCTAGCTAAAAGACCTAGATTATTTCCTGTTAAAACCTTACTGCTTTTTACTTTTGAAGGTATTTGGTCATAACCTACACCAATACTGGTAATTGGTTTTTTTACCTCAAAAAGAGCGTCGCCTGCTGCGCGGCAATACCAGTTGTCGCCCATGCGTGCCACCAAGTCAATTTTTTGTGTGTCAATCTGTTTTTCTTCATTTAGTATAGCCTCCGAAATATGAATTCTTATAATTTCACAAATGACCAAATTTCCGGCGCCACCGCCCTTGCCAAGCTCCTTTACTTCCAGCACTTTACATTCAAAATGAACCGGACTTTCTTTTACCCGAAGTGGTTTAACAAGTTCGGATTCAATGGCCGTAAAGCCTGCCTTTACAAATTCATTAATACCTTTTGGAAAAGGACTACTTGCCAGACTAGTTTGCTGAACCATGTCATAATTTACCATGTTTATAACACATTCAGGCACTTCCAAAATATTCAATAAAGTGTCTTTTGCCGCACCCGTTCTTCCGCTATAAGCGGGCGAAAATACAGCAATGGGAGGGTTAGAAGAAAAAATATTGAAAAAACTGAAAGGAGCTAAATTTGGTTCTCCGTTTTTACTTATGGTGCTTGCAAAACAAATTGGGCGAGGAGCAATAGCGTTTTGCAGATATTTTTGCAAAACAGGTATGGTGAGGTCTTTAGGATTTAGTGACAACATATGGCTACTAAATTAAATTAAAATGCACACTTTCTTTAGCCCGCAGCAGAGATTTGACTAACAAAATCTAAACAGGTAAATTCCTATCAGGGTTTTCGTGTATTGGAATCAAATTTTGACGTTTAATAATTACAGCTTTTAAAGAGGCAGGACGAGTGCGATTTTTGGGAGAGCAGTTTCTTAGTACAGATTCCTCAGGCTAGAATACAAAATACACTAAACATTATAAAAGACAAACGAATGACAACAAATCGGTGGTTTTGCTTTGTACTGTTAAAATATTTTTGTTGTCGGAAATTCTCGCAAAAAAAGTAATTTAGTATTATGAATGACAAAACCAGTTTCATTACTTTTTTAATTTTATTTTGTTGGACTCCTTCCCCTGCGCAAAACCTATCTTATTTGTTTAACAATGATTCCTTAATGGGTTTTGACCAACCGGCTGCAATACGCTCTGCTATTGATGAACAGTTTTTAGGAAAAGAACTTAAAGTACGAGTCTTTCAACTAAAAAGAAAGTTCATTAACGACAAATACAATCTTTGGCCAAATGTAGAACAAAATAATTTCGAAAATTTTCAGGCTAAGGTGGCTGTTGCGGGTTGCGTGAATGAGGATTTTGAAGCCTCCCCATGGGGTATCATTACTACAAGCAACCAAATCAATGGTTGGGTGGTTACGAGTGGCAGCCATGCGCTTGTTCCGGGTGCTAATTCCTGCGACTTACTGGGCTGTTGTCCGCAACCTCCTCTTGAATCGGAACTTATTAATGCGCCCAATGGTTACATTGATCCGATAATTGGAAGCTGTTATCCCATATACTCTGTTTTTGGTAGCACACCTAACGGCACGAATGCCATTGCTGCGAACCCTCAAATTACCGGTGGAATGTTTGGAAGTACTTTTATCCGTGTTAATAGTTCCGCTAATAATTTTGGAATTGAAAAACTTTCTAAGACACTTAGTGTTACTGCTAGCAGTGCTATTTTTCAATTTGCCTATTTAGCTGTTATGAGTGCAGGGCACGGTTGCTGTGATGCCGGAACTTTTCAAATAAAAATTTTGACTGGTGCCGCAAATCCAACACCAATACCTTGTCAATCCTTTTATGTTTCAGCCTTAAGCCCCCAATGTGTTAATACTTTACAAACAATTACTTTTTTTGGTGGACAAAACTGTCAAACTGTTACTGTAAATAATGCAAATATTATTTTCAATAAATGGCAAATTCGTTCTATAGATTTAAGCCAATACATGGGACAGATTATCACTATTGAAATTATTTCTTCAGATTGTACTGCCGGCGGTCATTATGGCTATTCTTATTTTGATGCTCAGTGTAAATCTATATTGGACTTTAATATTAATGGCAATGTTATTAGTACAAGCAATGATACTATTAATTTTGTAAGTTGTACTAAAACTACCACCATAATCGCTCCCTCAGGGTTTGATTTCTATAATTGGTCTTCAGGGCAAGTGTTTTCTAATTCACCGGTTATCACTACTTCTGTGGCAGGGATGTATACAGTGAATATGATTAACTCTGCAAATGGCCAATCTTGTGCACCTACGTTTAAGGTCTTTAAGTTGCAATTTGCAGATTTAACCCCGCAAATTTTTGAAAATACTATGTGTTTAGGTGAAACCAAAACTATAGGAGTAATAGGCGTGGGCGGTTATTCATGGAATACAGGCGCTACAACTTCGAGTATTGTTGTTACTCCGAGTGTTAGTGGAGCCTATTCATATTCTGTTCATTATGTAGACACAAATGGCTGTGTTATTAATTCAAACATACATCAAAATGTAGATGAGTGTGTGGGGTTAGCGGAGATGAGGAGCGTTAACACAAAAATCACTATTTTCCCCAACCCCAGCAAAGGAGAGTTTACTCTGATTACTACCGATAAATTCAAAAAAGGTGAAATTGTTATAACCAATAATTTAGGCCAGATAGTTTTTACTCAAAGTATTTCGGTTGGAGAGAATAAAATAAAAACAAAGGGTTTAATGCCCAATACTTACGAATATTTAGTGCTAGAAAAAAATAAAGTGCTTAAAAAAGGGAAGTTGTTGATAGAGTAGAATTTACCTAACGAGCATCACTTTTCCATTCAAGGATTTAGCCCAACCATTTCTGGCGGTAACATTCAGTTTCCAGTTATAAGCACCCTGAGGGCAGTCAAGAGCTTTGTAAGTTCCGTTCCATGCAGCATTAAGC
>CALMND010000251.1 GCA_937868565.1 uncultured Bacteroidota bacterium
CCACTTTTTTAGCGCCACCTCCAGCAGTAGGACTAACCGGCAAAGGGGCAGGTGGCCAGTTAATTTTGCCATTGTAAGTTACCATTGCTCTCGACACAACGGCGTCTTCCATGTCTATTTTAAATTTTTCGGCTTTGCCCATGTCGTCCAAAAGGTGACACAGGTTATTGCCATAAAGTTGTGAAGCCTGACTAGGTAACTGGCTTAATTTACCCACCATGGTAATACCATTATCGGTAGTATAAATTTCTCCGTTTTTTGTAAGAGCACAGTTACCGCCGGTTGAAGCGGCCAAATCCACGATTACCGAACCCGGTTTCATGGCGGTTACGTGATAATCCATCCACAACTTAGGAGCGGGTCTGCCCGGAATTTGTGCCGTAGTGATAACAATATCTACTTCTTTAGCCTGCTCTAAAAATAATTTCATTTCCGCTTCGATGAACTCCTTGCTCATCTCTTTAGAGTAACCGGATGAGGTGGCTCCGTCTTCTTCAATTTCAACAGTAAGAAATTGAGCTCCCATGGATTCAATTTGTTCGGCTACTTCTTTGCGGGTATCAAAAGCTCTCACAATGGCGCCTAAAGAATTGGCAGCACCAATAGCGGCCAAACCAGCCACCCCGGCACCAATAACTAATACCTTTGCGGGCTCTACTTTACCGGCTGCGGTAATTTGTCCGTTTAAAAATCTACCAAAATGATAAGAGCCTTCAATCACAGCCCTGTATCCGGCAATGTTAGCCATCGACGAAAGCACGTCCATTTTTTGTGCTCTCGAAATACGTGGAATGGCGTCCATGGCCACGGCATTCACTTTTTTATCGGCAAGTTTTTGTAAAAGCGCCTGGTTTTGTGCAGGCCACAAGTAGCTCAGCATTACCAAACCCTCCTTCATCATATCCACTTCTTCCATGGCAGGCTCTTTCACCTTTAATACAATGTCGGAGTTGGCATAAATTTCCTTTGCGGAGTTTACAATTTTTGCCCCCGCTTCTTCAAATTCTTTGTCCGAAAAATTTGCTTTTTGTCCCGCGTTATGCTGGATATAAACCTCGAAGCCCTGCTTTTGCAAACGTTTTACCGTTTTGGGAGTGGCAGCAACTCTTAGTTCGTTTGGAGATATTTCCGATGGAATTCCAACCTTCATAATGAGATATTTATTGTTTTAATTAATGAAATCTGTTTTTGCCAATCTATTAATAAGACTCTAACTTATTCAGCAACAAGGTCTTTTCTTAATTTTTAAAATTGGTAGTCAAATAACGCAAATTTATTGGTAAAATAAAATGTATGATTGGTAAAAATTTTGCTTATTTCAATAAGTCGGGGCGTCTTAATTTTGTCCTCTCCAAACTCTGTTCATGCCTCCATTTATCAACATTGGCAGTATGCCCACTTAGTAAAATGGGCGGAACGCCCCAGCCATTATAGTCTGCAGGGCGGGTATAAACTGGAGGAGCCAATAAATTATCCTGAAAAGAATCACTCAAGGCTGAGGTTTCATCGTTTAACACACCGGGCATTAAACGAATAATGGCATCGCTTAACATGGCGGCGGGTATTTCTCCGCCGCTTAAAACATAGTCCCCAACGCTAATTTCGCGGGTAATAATATGTTGCCTTACCCTTTCATCCACACCTTTATAATGACCGCATAAAATGATAATGTTTTTTAATAGAGACAGTTGGTTACAGGTTTTCTGGTTTAATAATTCCCCGTCGGGCGACATGTAAATAATTTCGTCATACTCGCGCTCGGATTTAAGTTGGTTAATACAGGCCGCTATTGGCTCTATCATCAGCACCATGCCGGCTCCACCGCCAAAGGCATAGTCATCAATCTGTTTTTGATTACCTGTGGCGTAATCTCTTAAATTAATAAGATTTACTTCCACCAGTTTGGCTTGTATGGCTCTTTTTAAAATGGAGTGCCCGAAAAAGCTTGTCATAAGCTCGGGCACAGCACTTATAATATCTATTCGCATAAACAAATATAAGCCTAATTTAAGGTAGTTTGGCCTTAACAATTTGATAATATTGCGCTAAGGATTAGTATAAACAAGGCTTTTAATTTTACTGTGTTGAAAAAATGGGTTTACATATTAGTCTTTTTAGGTCTTACAACCATTTCTTATTCCGGAAATTCAGATAAAGAAAATAACAACAAGTCCAGGACACTAAGCGGTAAAGTAACCGATGCGTACGGAGAATCCTTACCCGGAGCAAAAATTACCATTCACGAAACCGGTGAAGTTTTTTTTGCCGATTTAGATGGCAACTTTAAACTTAGCATTAAAACTGACAAAGAATATAGTCTGATAATTGATAACATTGGATTCCAACCTTTAAACCTAAAATCGGGTAATTTGCTTGCTTTTCCCGAAGTTTCCCTGAAATCTTTATAAGTAGTCACTTCGAATTCCTTTAAACATAGAGGTTTTAGCATTTTTTGAGACACAAAAGTAAATTTAAAGTTATCTTTTTATTACCGCATTGTTTCTTAATAGTTATCTTAATATCTTTGTTTTAAGAAAACAATTAAAACTTGTACTTATGAAAAAGTTAATTTTTTTACCCCTGGCTTTGATGGTTTCGGGCTTTTTAAATGCTCAAACATTGAATGAAAATGGTCTTTATATTGACAACGAAGGCGAGTTGTTTAGCGGAACTATTACTAAAACACAAAACGATGTTAAATCCGAGTTTAGCGTAAAGGAAGGGCTCATTAATGGAGTTGCGAATTATTATTTCGCTTCAGGAAAATTAATGGAAAGTGGTATTTACAATAATGGTGAAAAAGACCAAAAATGGGTGCGTTATACAGAAACAGGAAGTGTATCAGCTATTGCTTTTTATAATCTTGGTAAAAAAACCGGAACGTGGTTGGTTTACGACGAAAAAGGTAATAAACGTTTTGAAATGAATTATTCAGACGGAAACAAAACCGGTGTTTGGACTAGTTGGGACGAAAACGGTTCGGTGGCCGGCACCAAGGATTACAGTAAGGTAAATTAGTCATTACAGATAATAATTTTTGCTTGAACCCCTTCCATCGAAGGGGTTTTCTTTTTTCAAAAAGGGTGTTCTCAAACGAATGCGTACCTTTGCCGCCCTATGAACTTATTGTCAATTAATAATCTTTCTAAAGCTTACGGGGCTAAAGTCCTTTTTAATAAAATTAGTTTCGGTATTAACTATGGCGAAAAAGTTGCTCTGGTTGCAAAAAACGGTTCCGGCAAAACCACTCTTTTTAAAATATTAAAAGGAATAGAAATTGCAGATGAAGGCGAAGTGGTTTTTAGAAAAGATATTACCGTTGGCTTCTTAGAACAAAACTTTGCTTTTGATGAGAGCTTAAACATTCAACAACTCATTGATACAGCCGATAATAAATTTGTAAGATGCATTAGAAATTATGACGAGGTAATTAAATTAAGCGAAACAGATTCCAGTGATCAGGCTGCCGATAAGTTAGAAATGGCACTAAACGAAATGAATCTGATTGATGCTTGGGATTACGAAAAGAATATTTTGGAAATTTTATCACGTCTGGAAATAAGAGATACTTCACGCATCATTAGCACTCTTTCCGGTGGACAGAAAAAACGTGTGGCACTTGCCCTTACACTCATCAATAAACCCAATCTCATTATAATGGATGAGCCTACTAATCATCTTGATATTGAGATGATTGAATGGCTTGAAAATTATTTGCAAGACGCTTCCATTAGTCTTTTATTGGTAACTCATGACCGTTACTTTCTGGACGAGGTATGTGATAGAATTATTGAAATTGATAACAACATTTTATACGAATACAAGGGAAATTTTGATTATTACCTTGAGAAAAAAGCGGAGCGCGAGCAAATAACGGATGCTGAAATTGATAAAGCCAGAAACCTTTACCGTAAAGAAGTTGTATGGGTGCGCAAGATGCCCAAGGCTCGCGGAACCAAATCCAAATCGCGGGTTGACGCTTTTTATGAAATTGAAAAAAAGGCTAAACAAAAACGCGTTGAAAAAAAAGTCGAGTTAACCGTAAAAATGGAACGCATGGGTTCAAAAATCGTTGAACTACATAAGATCACAAAGAATTATCCCAACAAGGTTATTTTATCTGAACCATTTACCTATACGTTTATTCCCGGCGAAAAAATTGGAGTAATTGGTAAAAACGGAACGGGAAAAACGACCCTTTTAAATATTATTCAGGGCAAGGAACCCGTTGACACGGGTAAAGTAGCGCTAGGAGATACTATAGTATTTGGTTACTACTCTCAGGCGGGAATGACCATCAACAACGATAAACGTATTATTGAAATTGTGAGGGATATTGCAGAACATATTCCTTTGGCAAACGGAACGAGTTTATCCGCTTCACATTTATTAACCCGTTTTAATTTCCCACCCAATGTACAATTTAGTTATGCGCATACTTTAAGCGGCGGAGAAAAAAGACGCTTGTACCTTTTAACGGTGCTCATGAAGAACCCTAATTTTTTAATTCTCGATGAGCCCACCAATGATTTGGACATTGTAACCCTG
>CALMND010000252.1 GCA_937868565.1 uncultured Bacteroidota bacterium
GTACGATTTTCGAAAGATAAAACACCTTACAAAACCAATATGGGTGCAAGTATGAATCCAGGTGGTAAAAAATCGCCGGTAGCAGGTTATTATTTTCATTTGGAGCCCGGTGCCAGCTTTTTAGCAGGAGGTATGTATATGCCTGAACCAGAGATGTTGAGTGCCATCCGCCAGGAAATAGATTATAATCCCGATACACTTTTAAAAATAATGAAGTCGGCTTCGTTTAAAAAGTACTTTAAAGGATTAGATGAAATTGATAAACTAAAAACAGCACCCAAGGGTTATGCCAAGGATCATGTTCATCTCGGTTTATTGCAACATAAACATTTTATAGTTAGTCACCCGATAAGTGACAAACAATTGCTCGATAAAAAAATGGATACTTTTGTTCTTTCAGGCTTCCAAGCTATGCTCCCGTTTTTGGAGTTTTTGAGACAAGCAACTGCTATTTAATTTTATTTCGTAAGGAATAGACCGCTATGAGCAAAAAACAAAATCAATAACATAGTTGAGTCTAAGCAGTCAGTTAAAAAAAACAATACGTTAATCTCTTAGAAATCTTTAATTTTATACTCGTGAGAGCTAATCATCTAAAAGAACTACCGCATTCCAGACACTTCGCCAATAAAGTACTGCGCAATCTTGCGGCGGGTTTAGTGGTATTGTTTATTTCGTTAATGATAGGGGTACTGGGATACCACTATTTTTTTGATTTAAGTTGGATAGATAGTTTCTATAATGCAAGCATGATTTTAACTGGCATGGGGCCCGTTGATAAGGCTCCAAATAACGAGGCTAAAGTGTTTGCTTCGTTTTATGCAATATATAGCGGAGTTGCTTTTTTGACAAGTGTTGCCATTATTTTTAGCCCTCTGGTTCATCGTTTTTTACATAAATTTAAACTAGACGTTGAAGAGTAAAATGCCTAGAGTTTTAATTTTGAGCGCCCACCGCCCAAACCGCTCGCCAAGCCAACGATATAGGTTTGAACAGTATTTACCGTTTCTGGAAAAACAGGGCTTTAGTTTTACATTTTCTTTTTTGTTAACGAAAAATGAAGACCGTTTGTTTTACTCAAGTGGTAATTTTATTAGCAAACTCTTTATACTATTTAAATCTGTTTTAATTCGCCTGAGGGATTGCCTCCGTTTTAGAAATTACGACATTGTTTTTATTCAACGCGAGGCTTCTTTTTTTGGAACTTCTTTTTTTGAAAAATGCGCTTTCAAATCCGGCTCCTATGTAATTTTTGATTTTGATGACAGCATTTGGTTGGCAGACACTAGTCCCGGTAATCAAAGATGGGAATGGGTTAAAAAGCCGGCTAAATTTTTTGACAATGTAAAGTACGCTCATATAGTAATGGCCGGAAATGCTTACCTGGCCGAAAAGGCAAAGACAATGAATCAAAACACGTTGATTGTTCCCACAACAATTGATACGGATTTTCACAAACCTATGCCTGAACTGCGAAATACCAATTCGGTTTTGATTGGCTGGAGTGGGAGCATAAGTACCGTTAAACATTTTGAATTGTTATTGCCCGTATTAATCAAATTGAAGGCACGTTACAAAGAAAAATTGAAATTTAAAATCATTGGGCAGAAAAATTATGTTAGCACAGAGTTGGAAGTTGAATCTGTCGAATGGTCAGAGGAGAATGAAGTGAGAGAATTAAACACTCTGGATATTGGAATAATGCCTTTACCAGACGATGCTTGGGCGAATGGCAAGTGTGGCTTGAAAGGCTTGTCTTACATGGCTTGCGGCGTTCCGGCAATCATGAGTGAAGTAGGGGTGAACAAAGAAATTGTAAAACACGGCACCAATGGTTTTTTAGCTGAAAACGATTACGAGTGGTTTAATTTGTTATGTGAGTTGATCGAAAACAAAGAGTTAAGACTTGAAATGGGTCTGAATGGAAGAAAAACCGTAGTCGAAAAATATTCTGTAGAAGCAAATAAGGATAAATATCTGGAAGTATTTAATCATGCTCAATCAACTGGATAATTATTTTTTTACTTTACCTGAACCCCAACAAGGTTGCCTCTTATTTTTAAGGCAGTACATTCTGGATTACTCCAAAGATATTACGGATGCCTGGAAATTTAATACACCCTTTTTTTATTACAAGAAAAAGTGGCTGTGTTATCTCTCGTACAATAAAAAAAATCATGTGATTTATATTGGATTTGTTTACGGTTATAAATTGAAGCATCCTAAATTAGTAAGCGAAGGGCGTAAACAGATAAAAGTGTTTTACGTGGACCCAACTAAAGATGTGGACATAAAAAGTTTTAACAGGATTTTGAAGATGGCCACGAGTTTGAAATGAGCAGTTTGTGAATTTCTCTTGGATTTTCGTAACTAGTGTGATCCTGACTATTATCGGAACCCGCTTTTTTGCCAAAGGAACCCAGTAATATTATTTAATCGCCTTTAAACTTAAATCCAGGCTTTTTATGTGGTGGGTTAAAGCACCAATGGAAATAAAATCAACGCCACACTTGGCATAATCAGCAATATTGCTTTCGGTAATTCCTCCAGATGATTCAACTTCAAATTTACCCTTAATGAGTTTTACAGCTTCGCCTGTTTGTTCCGGACTGTAATTGTCGAGCATAATTCTTTGTACTCCACCATGTATCAGGACTTTTTTTACGTCTTCAAGATTACGGGTTTCAACTTCTATGGCTAGTTTTCTACGTTTTTTTTTCAGGTAAGAATTAGCGGAATCTATTGCCTTTGTTATCCCACCTGCGAAATCAATGTGATTGTCTTTAATCAAAATCATATCAAACAAACCGTAACGGTGGTTAGTGCCTCCGCCAATAACAACCGCCCATTTTTCAAAGAAACGAAAACCCGGTGTTGTTTTCCGTGTGTCTATTACTTTTGTTTTTGTGCCCTTGCATAAATTTTGTAAATGAGCTGTTTTGGTAGCAATACCGCTCATGCGCTGCAAAATGTTTAGTACCAAACGTTCGGAAGAGAGTAATTTTTGAACGTTGCCTTCTATTGTAAAAACAATGTCTCCCTTTTTTACCGGTGTTCCATCTTTAATAAGAATTTTTAGTTTAAAACTTTTGTCGCGTAGTTTAAAAACTTTGGCGGCGGCTTCAACACCGGCAATGATGCCCTCTTCTTTAACCAGCAATTGCATCTTACCTTTTTGATTTTTTGGAATTATGGAAAGGGCTGTATGATCGCCATCACCAAGGTCTTCCTCAAAGGCGTTTAGTATAAATTGTTTGAAATTAAAGTGCTTGTTGTGAAGCCTGACAAAATCACTCATTGTCGTTTTCGATACGGAATTGCGAAATTAAATTGCGGCGGATTAAAATAGAAACACGGTATTTGCCATTAGCGGTTTCGAGCGTACCGGTTATGTATTGGGCATTATTGTTCATAGAGCTTATATGAGCCGAAGAAAATGTTTTTACAGGATGTTTTTCAAAAAAATATTTTATGTTGGCTTCTGCCTGCGATTTACTTAGTACATCTTCTTGTTCTATGAGTTTTATGGATATCTTTTCATCAAAGTGTTTAACCAATTCAGAAGACTTGCCTTGCTTTAAAGCAGCAACAATTTCATCGCTCACATCCATCTTGCCAAAAAAAAGGCTAAACAGCAGATAAAATATATTAATCACCAGCTTCATTTCTTTACTACAAATTTAATTAATTTTTGCAATTTTATCGCATGAAGATTCTTTTGCTCCAAGTCGATAAAACGCAGGATAGTTATATGTCCGAAGGCGTCGAAATGTATGCCAAACGTCTCAGAAACTACACCCAGTACGATGTGTTGACAATTAACGTGCCAAAAAGCGTTCGTCAGCGCTCCCAAAACGAGCAAAAAGTCGAGGAAGCAAAGTTGATTTTTAACCAGATATTAAGCGATGATTTTTTAGTTTTGCTGGATGAAAGGGGCAAAGAACTGTCGTCGGTCGAATTTTCCAAGTTCGTCTCCCAAAGGCAAAATGCTTCCACCAAACGCCTGATTTTCCTGATTGGCGGACCCTACGGCTTCGATGAAAAGATGTACAACCGTGCCGATTTTAAGCTTTCCTTCTCAAAAATGACCTTTTCACACCAAATGATTCGTTTGTTTTTTAGTGAGCAACTGTATCGTGCTTTTACCATTTTAAAGGGAGAAAAGTACCATCACGACTAGCTGTTAAAAAAGTTTAAATGTTGGTTTAACAAAAAAAGGGGATTTTATGTTAGCCGTTATGTCGATGCTAATCTATATATGCTTTAGTTTCTGTGTGCGCTTAGTGGTTAAATCAATCAAAAAACATCCAACTAATACCAAACCTAAAAGTTCTGTCCGTTTGGTAATAACCGGGAACAAATGAATAATTGTTACCAACAAAACCTTGGAGGGCATTTTCAACTTTTAAGAAAACGGTTACTGGTCTTATTCTTGCGTTTAGATAAATATCCAAAAAGGGACAAGCGGCCGTAGTGGAATTATCCTGAAGATAAAAAGCCTGAGTGGATGGCATATAATTATACGCTTTGAACGATTGATAAACCTGAACTTGGGAGCCTATTTGGAGTTGCAGATTATTTTTGAATAGATTACCCGTATAAAATAATTTGGCAGTACTGATATTTTGAGGTATTCTGATGTAAGTTGGTTTTGATGTGCCTTGAAATAGGTGCTGAAAAGAAAGTCCGAGGTGTTTGAAAAGTACAACGTTATATTGGGCTGAAATGCCAATATTTTCAATGGTTTTTTTGTACTGCGCCGGTGAGGCACTGTTATCAAAGTATAAATAGTTAAAAATATTCTGGTAGAAGAAGTTCAAATTAATTTTGTTTTTGTAGCTCCAACCTATGTTCGACTGAACCTCTTGTTGTGATTTGTAGCGCTTATTAAACCAGAGAAAATGATTGCTTATCCAATTGTTGTATATGTAATCGGCATTTCTGCTTTCAGCTATGATAGTGGCAAAAAGAAAGTTTTTTTGTTTTTCGTTTGTCCATAAAACAGTTTTGTTTTCAATTTTGTAATTGCCGGAGTTGGGCCCGTTTAAAACATATTGGACATTAAAACCTGAACTAAATTTCTTTGTTCTTGTTGTGTCCATTTTATTCTCGAACAAACATTCAGCCTGCAAAAGATGATTCATAAAAACGCTATCTATTTTTTGCCACACCTGATTGATTTCGTTTTTGTAACCAGCCGAAAGAAGAAGCTTGTTGTTTGCGCCCTGAAAAACATAATTAAATTCGTTAACGAGCTGTCGAACATGACTACTATCCAGCGTTTTGACAGTATCTAAATACACTTTTTTATAGAAGTTATCCTTCACTATACCCACATCTTTATAGCGGTAAGAGTTATTGGCGAAGGCTGATTTTACCTGCAAATAATGCGCTATTCCGTTTAGTGAATCTGTTTTTTTATTCAGCCTGAACCAGGGATTTAGCATGAGTTTTAATTCACGGTTATCTCTATTGGCAGAGGATAATTTAACACCCATCAATTCTTTGTTAATGGATACCGTGGAATCGTTTATCACTCCGTCTTTAATACCGCCGTTCTCCGAATTTTTATTTCCGTTGTTGAGAACATAAAAATAATAACCAAAGCGATTGTTGCGGCTGTTGAAATTACTGCTCAAATAAAAATTGTTGGAGTAGGTTTGTTGTTTCTGATAGTAACCGAGCGAGGTATATCGGTTAAATTTCAAAGTAAAATTTAAACGTTCTTTATAAGTTTGGGTAAATAGCATTTTAAAAATCTGTAACTGTTTGCTGCCTGCAATTCCTTCCAGATTGGCATAAGGCCCCACGCTGCGATAGTACGCGATGTCTTTGCTGAGGAAACGATCATTAAGAGTGGGGGCTTCAAAAAACTTAAATCCTAAGTTGTCTGTCTCGTGAATAAACAAATAATTGGGTGAAGGTAATCCAACATTTCCCATAAAATTTCTGGGAAAATAGTTACTGAGTTCGGAGATGGAAGAATCGGGATAAGCCGGATTATAATGTGAAATGAGGTTGTTTTGTTCAGTCTTACTTTTCAAATACTTTTGGTCGGTGGAATAGAGTACCTGACCTTTTACAAAGTACCCCAAGCAAACAAAAAAAAGCAAGACCCCCTTTTTCAGTAGCCCAAAATTTTTCGATGTCACAAATAAACACATTGAAGATAACACTCAACGCCCGATAATCGGTAAAACTAACAAAATTTCAGCCATCAGTATTTAAAGAAATAAAAGCATATGAGTAGTTTAAAGTAAATTGGCTTGTTACATCTTAAAATTTCCCAAAAAAGTGCTCTTCTACATCAAAGGTTGATTTTAAACCCACTTCCGCAAAATCTTTTCTTATCCAATTATCTGCAATTTCGCGTCCTTTTTGTTTGAGTTCCTGTAGAAACTCCCAAGAAGTGTTCATTTTACTGCTGTGGCTTAACTGACTTAGCGCTTCGTATCCACTTATCGTATGAACATATATTTCTCTGTTCTCTTTGTTATCCGTTTTTAGAATTCCATTTCTTATTAATTCATTTCTATAGTGAATCAATTTCATTTCGTTGATTAAACTACTGTTGAACGAGATTTCATTTACCCGATCTGCAATATCTCGGGCGGTAGTTGGCACCGAGTTGATATTAATAGAGTTTATTTTAACCAAAACAATATCCCTCAAATTTGTGTTGGTAATTAAGGGGAAAATTGGAGGATTACCCATGTACCCGCCATCCCAATAGTATTCTCCCGCTATCTCAACAGCTTGAAAGAGAAAGGGTAGGCAAGCTGATGCCAGCACGGAATCTACCGTAATGTCATTGTTGGTGAAAATTTTAGCGCGATTGGTTTTTACATTAGTGGCGCAAATAAATAATTTCTTCTTATTGTATGCATGTAACTCATCAAAATCAATTAATTCGTTTAATATATCTCTTAAAGGATTGTAATTAAAGGGATTAAAATTGTAGGGGGATAATACTTGTGTGATGGCATTAAACATCATGTAGCCTGGGCTGTTATATATATCGCCATTACTGTAAGCCTTATCAAAAATGCCTGGTTTAAATAGAAAACTTCCACTCATGGCAATTTTACGCCAAAGCTCTTCCAGCAGTTCCTTTGCTTTTTGCGCCCCTCCAATATGTAAACCGTAAGCACAAGTTACTGCGTTCACCGCACCGGCACTGGTTCCGCACATAGCATCGGCTACAAAATCATCCTCTTCTAGCAACCTGTCCAACACGCCCCAGGTAAACGCCCCATGCGCTCCACCACCTTGCAAAGCAACTCCAACCTTTTTTTCTTCTTTACTCATAGTTAAATTGAATCTGGTAAATTTATTGTTTTAAAAACCATTGCAAAATTTACTTATTAAGAAAAATTGATTTAAATTGGAATACGGGAATGTTTTACAAATTATTCAAGCCCTGAATGGCCGCATCATAATTAGGCTGAATCTTAAGGCACGTGGAATAATCTGCCTTAGCGTTTTCTTTGTCTTTTAATTTAGCATAGGTGAAACCTCTTGCAAAATAGGCTTCGGTGTAACTAGGATTCAGCTCTATGGCTTTGGTAAATTTTTCCAAAGCTTTTTTATTGTCTTTTTTAATTTCGAGATAAATAGCTCCTAAATTGTAGTAGCAATTATAACAGCTCGCATCTTTGCTTATTATGTTTTCGTACTCCTTTATGGCTTCGTCAATTTTATTCAAATCCTGTAAAAGTTTTGCACGGGCATAACGCGCATTGGCATTATAGGGATTTATTTTAAGAGTATTATCGTAGTATTCAAAAGCGATTGGATTTTTTCTGGCCGCATAAATAACACCTAAATCGTAAAAAGCGTCTTCAAATTTGTTGTCCTGTTCCGTAGCCGTTTCCAGGCTGGATATGGCTTTGGCTGTGTCGCCACTTTCTCTGTAGATGCTACCTTTGAGGTAATAGGCTTTTGCCAGATTCTCATCTATTTTGAGAGCTTTGTTGGCATAGTCAATAGCCTTTTGATATTGCCTCACCAGGAAAAACATTTCAGATAGTTTGAGTAGAGTAGGGGTATTATCCGGAAATTTTTTTTCCATAATTTCCAATAATTCTTTGGCCATACGCGTACTGTTTTGACTGAAATAAGCGTCGACTAAAGTCATGTGAAATTCTGATTTGGTGCTGTCAATTTTTATTGCTCGCTTTGAATCATTAATGGCTTCGTTGAATTGTTTCAACGATTGGTATATTCTGGAACGTTTGTCATAAAGAGAAGCATCGTTAGGGTTCTTAAGCAATTCTGCATTAACGGTTTTTAGTTCGGGAGAATTTAATTTACTACTTAAGCTATCCGCTTTCTTATTGAGTTCTTCCACATCTGTTTTAGCGGATTCACTAGTGCAGGAAATAAATACGCCAAAAAAGCACAGGGAGAGAAACAAAATTACTTTTTTCATATTACAGGTCGTTTGCAGTAGCAATTAATTCTGCCACATCCAGTACTTTGGTTTTATCTTCTTTATTAAAATGTTTTACCCCATCCGTCATCATGGTGTTACAAAAAGGGCAACCCACAGCAATAACATCGGGATCGTTTTGCAGGGCTTCTTCGGCACGCTCTACGTTCACTTCTTTGTTTCCTTTTTCAGCTTCTTTAAACATTTGAGCGCCGCCCGCACCACAACAAAGGCCTTTGGCTCGGCTACGTTTCATCTCAACCAGCTCCGCATCGAGTTTTTTAATCACTTCTCGGGGCGCTTCATATTCGTTGTTGGCTCTGCCTAAATAACAGGGGTCGTGAAAGGTAATTTTTTTTCCTTTAAAAGCGCCACCCTGAACTTTTAATTTTCCGGTGTTGATGAGCTCCTGAACCAATTGGGTGTGATGCACAACTTCGTATTTTCCCCCCAAAGCGGGATATTCATTTTTTATGGTGTTAAAGCAATGCGGACAGCCTGTTACAATTTTTTTAATATTGTAACCATTCATAACCGTTATATTTTGCATGGCCTGCATTTGGTAGAGAAATTCGTTTCCTGCACGTTTTGCCGGGTCACCGCTACAACCTTCTTCTGTTCCCAAAATCGCAAACTTAATATTCACGTGATTGAGGATACGAACGATGGCTTTGGTTATTTTTTTTGCTCTGTCATCAAAACTTCCTGAACAACCCACCCAAAAAAGAATTTCAGGGCTCTCTCCATTGGCAAGCATTTCAGCTATTGTTGGAACTTTTATAGTAGTCATAAAATCTTTTTTAATTGACGTTGCTATGTTAATTTGGTTTTTATATAAATTCTTCTGGAAGAACGATGAATTCTAACAATGTTTATTTTATCTTTTTATGCGGTATAAATAACTCTATAACTACCTTAAATTAATTCTCTGATATCTGTTTTGTTTAATTCGGGAACTATTCTTCCTGAGTTGGGGTATTTTTTCAAAATGCTAATTCTGTCAAAAAATTTTTGAATTGTTTTTTGTGCGTAATAAACGGAATCTTTTGCAATAAAATCATGAATTTCTTCAGCATCTTTCTGAGCTAATTTTGTCCATATTATTTCTGCCATTTTTGTCTAAACTTTTGTTCTTCATCTTTATGAGTAATTATTTTCTTGTTTTTTAAATCTTGCAAACCTCTTTCAATTTTATCAACAATAACGAGTTTTTCCAAAAATTCGTCAACGTCAATGTTTTTACCCATACCATTTACCGTTTATAAAATTTTTTCTTTTTTCATTGGTGATCTTATTAAATCATTTAACTCTCACTAACCCAATTAGCCCTGTCCGCCTGAGAAAACTGCCAGGGCGCTCCGTTATTTTCCATGTTACTGAACATACCGTTTAATTCTGCCGGACTTTGACTTTGCTCCATAACTAAATATCTGCGCATTTCCAAAATAATAGCTAGTGGGTCGATGTTTATGGGACATTCCTGAACACAGGCATTGCAAGTATTACAGGCCCAGATTTCTTCCGCTTTAATGTAATCACCTAGTAATGATTTGCCGTCTTCGACAAAGGAACCCTTGTTGGCATCAATATTTTTTCCTACTTCCACCAAGCGGTCGCGGGTATCCATCATGATTTTGCGAGGTGAAAGAGCTTTACCCGTTATGTTTTGAGGGCAGGCCGAGGTGCAGCGTCCGCACTCGGTGCAGGAATAAGCGTCTAATAAATTTTTCCAATTCAAATCCAGTACGTCTTTCACGCCAAATCTTTCGGGTTTGTTGGGGTTGGTTTTAGCTTGATAAGCCGGATCAAAATTTGGCGCTACTACATCCGTTACTGAATCCAATGTGGAGAATTCTCCTTTTGGTTTTAGGTTCGAGTAATAGGTATTAGGAAAAGCCAGTACAATATGAAGATGTTTTGAATAGGGTAAGTAATTCAGAAAGGCGAAAATGCCAACGATATGTAACCACCAACAAAAACGCTCAATAAAAATTAAAGAAGAATCGGAAAGGTTACTTAGTGAAGACGCAAAAAAGCCGCTAACCGGAAAGCTCCCCGCTGTGTGGTAATGCTCGTTGCCGCGAAATTGTAAATTCTGATCGGCGGCATTCATTAAAATAAGGCAGGTCATCAATACCATTTCCGTTATCAAAATAGCATTTGCGTCGAGTCTTGGCCAACCATTTAATTCGGAATTTAAAAAGCGTTTTACTTTTACCACGTTTCTTCTTAACCAAAAAACAACCACACCAACAAACACACCTAGGGCCAGTATTTCAAAAAAGGCAATTAAGAAATTATAGAAGCCTCCCAAAAAGGCGAAGGCACGAT
>CALMND010000253.1 GCA_937868565.1 uncultured Bacteroidota bacterium
TCCTTTGTATTGAGTTTTTTTGCAAGCACACTCAAAGCTTTCATTTTTGCATCGGCCTCTGCTTCAGAAGCTGCTTCAATGCTGATATCGTAGCTATACTTTTTCATTTGTTTTGATTTCTAAAAGTTCATACACGACTTGAATCTGTTTAGGTTCTTCAGCGAAGGCTTGCAGAATCTGCATGATTCTATCCAATTGCTCCTGACTGAAATGTGCTTCCAATTGTTTTAAGAAGCCAAGTTGTGCTTTCATTTCTTCGCTGAGTTCAGACTCTGATGCAGACTTTTTGCGGAACACCATTTCCGTCTCCGGTTCTAGTTGTTCTGTGATTCCATTGCTTTCTTTAGCGATTAAACCTGCAAGTGCGTCTCCTCCGGGTAATTTGGCTACCCAATGCGGATTTCGTTTTACCATGCCCTCCACAATTACCGAAGCAACATCCCCAAGGTTCACATCACCCCAATGGAGCTTTTTACCTTTGAGTTTGTTTAATTGATCTTCCAACTCATCGATGTATTCCTCTGCCTCTGTAAGTAGTTTTTTGCAGGACTCATAATCACGCTTCAATAAGTCAGTCTGCCAACGTTCACGCTCCTGCATCAAGGATTGATTCAAGCGTTCATTGATTTTGTTTTCTAACTCAATACCTGATAAGCCTTGTGTTACCGCAGTGCTGCTATGAACCATTGTTTCCATTGGTTTTTTCTTTTCTAAAAAGAAAGTAAACTGTTGGTAGCGGTTTGAGTTTTCAGTATTGTAGGTAAAGACTTTTACTGTTTCGGTGCTGTCATCGAGATACACTTTGTGGTCGTCAATGGCATCAACCCGGTTAGTGCGTGGTACAATTTTTACGTCGTCCACATACACTTCAAAATATTTGCCTTCATTTTTATCGGCCATGTCGTGCAGCCACATTTTGAATTGTGCCAGTTTAACATCGTTGTATGGATTGGTATGTTGCATTTTATTGTTCTTTATTTTTTGGAATTACATGAATGAATCTCAAGTGATTGATACCTGATAAATAATTACTGATTTGCATTTTGCCTTGATGCTCGTATTGCATTTCGTTGGCGGCTTTTTCACTTAAATCAAAAACACCTGTTTCACTTTCTACTCGAATCTGTTCTGCCTCTTCAACGAGATAATAAAACTGATTCGATGCATCTATGCTCTGTGATTCATTGCCTTGCAACACAAGATGACGAAACCGAATTGTATAGTGTTTCCCAAATCCCAACTCCTCCATTCGTTTGGGGATGTATTCTAGTGCCAAATTGATTGTCATGATGTTTATTCTTCTGTTGTTATCCATACATAAATCCCAACTTCATAGCGCAGATTTTGATTGTACTTCTTCCCCAAAGCATCCAAATACCATCCTTGAATGAGAGTGGAAATACCCGGTATTATCATTACCTCCTCATATCTCGGTATGCCATGCGAGTATTCTTTAACCCTAAAATGGAGATCAGAAACATCACACAGATTTAGATTCTCATCGTTTGCATACACATCTGCTGCATAAAACCAATTCATTTGGTCATAGCTTTGCAATCTCAACTCGCCAACAAATTGATTGGCTTTGAATTTGCTTTTGATAGCTACTGATGAATCGTCATCAGGCAGAATCAAAGAGATAGTCCCATCGGGATTAACCACCTCTCTAGGAGGCTCCACGGGCGGCACAGGCCACATATCTGCCAAGCGAATACTGTATTCAATGCCAATGATAGACTTGATATCACTCGGCAATTTCACTTGGAAATGCTTGCGCTCGCCTTCCAGTTTAATGCTCAGTTTGGTAACTATCACTGATTCTTTCATCATTTCAAATCCTCCAATTCACAATCCAAATACAAACTCACTCGGTAAGGAGCAAATACAGTTCTACCATCCTCCGTATCTTTATAGGTAAGCTGTACACGACCATTTCCGGCACTTGCACCACCTAAGTCATAGTATCGTTGTTTTGGAGAAACATTTAAACCCGTCATCAAGAGTTTGCTTTCATAATTGTCAGGGAAGTACTCCTCCTTGTTGATTTCGATTTTTTGCGCTCCACGGTAATACATCAGATCATCTTTATCTGAACTCAACAACAAACCTTGTATGCGAACAATATTCTTGTCCAGTTCAAAGGTCTCACTCACCGTTGCATTGGCTTGGGTAATGCGTATGTCAAATCGTTTTTTTGTTGTTTTTATCATGGCGTTTCTTTTTTTAAAAGCCGGGAGACTTAACTCCCGACTTTTGATTTGGATTAAGGCGTGGTAATTGTGCCGTGCAAGCCAACATAGAGTTGGGTTTTTGGATCAAGGCCATCCATCGTGCCAAGTTCTACCGTGAACTCAACCAAAATATCATCTTGAATGAGGCGAGGATTCGCTAACTTGTAATAACCTAGAGGCACGGCATGATGACTTTGCGTTTTAAACGCAGCGATGCTTGTTTCCGGCACGATGATTTTTTTATTGGCCTTCAAACTGAATTCACCGTTAGCAATGGCTGGGAAATCTTCGATTTGAATAAATCGAGAAGCCATGATTTTATCTTGTGTGTTTTCAGTTGGGATAGAAGCCAACAATACGATGCCGCTCACTAGGAGAGCTTGATTTTTTGGCAGCTTGGCATTACTCAAATTGCGAATGCCCACTTCTTTCACATCCTGCGTTTCAAACAACTTGATTGTTTTTGAATTCACCGGTTTAATGGAATACACAATGGTATCTGCCAATCGCAATTCTCCTTTCGATAAAGCCGCCTTAATGTGATCAGGTAATTCACCAAAGTGTTTCTCCATTTCTGCTCGTGATCCCTTGCTGTTAGCTGGTGGGCTTGCGAGTTTGTTAATGGTGCGTTGACGGGCAACTGGATTCATTTTTCGCAAGGCTCCCAAAAGCTCCTCACCATCCAAGCCATCAAGTCCTAACAAGGCTCCGGCATTGTTGTACTGTTCTGTACCTTCTAATAATTCTAACATGTTTTTTGTTTTTATGGTTTTACTTGATTGATTTTTCTTTAGTAGAGTTTGTCAGATGGTTCTACAATTCCCATTTCGTCTTCGCCATTGAATTGGCCTTGCAAGCCGTTAACTTGACTATAGCGCTCTCCACTCTCTTGTATTTGTTTTTGAATGGAGTCTAAAGCAGTCATGTCCAATGCGCCAACTTCTTCTGACCCGGGGTGCATAAAGTATTGCACTTCTCCAACACCATTGGTGCCATCATCTGCGGTCTTTTTAGGTTTTGCCTTGAGTACTTTATCCAAAAACACTCTGCGTTTCATGTCATCCTTTAAACTCAACAAGCGTTCTTTAACCCCATCAAGACCGGATGTTCCTTTACCGTTCATGCCCGACAAACTTTGGTAGGTTCCTGAAGCCATCATGCCAAGACCGAGTACCGATGCGATTCTACTTTTTGCAAAATGCCCAACGCCTGTTACAGCTGCGCCTACAACAAAGGATAGTCTGCCCAAGGCTGCACCTGCCACTCCGCCTCCAATCACACCTACCACAATATCTTTTCCTAATTCTGTGGCGGCATCTTTGGTTTTGGCAATAGCACTGGCATCTCCGGTTCCGCTCAATGCTTTTTTGAGAGCTTCCTTCTGATATTTATTTTTCTTCTTTGCCATTTCTTTTTTTATTTTGATTTTACATGTATGTAATTGCTTGTTTCTTTTTGTGCTTCTTGCCTCCTTTCTTTTTCTTGCGGGTTTTAAAGCCCGACAAGGCTTGCTTTGGAGGCGACTTCTCAGGTTTTGACTTCATCATCTTAACACCTAGGTAAATCAATCCGACTCCCGTTAATCCGATGGCTGTTGGTTTGATCCATTTTTTATTTGCATCCCAAAAGCCCGCTTTTGCATCTGCTGAAGCACCTCCCTTGGCTCCCGTTTTTGCAGGAAGATTTGTTTCAGATGAACCGCCTTCGTCATTCGATCCGCTTGATGATTCAGAAGTACCACCATTATTCTCAGTACTGCTTCCTGATTCATTCGAACCACTTGATCTATTGGCCGCAGGTGCTGAGTTTTCAGGTTGACTTCCAGAACTGTTTTCAGAAGGTGATTCTGCACCACTACTTACATTTTCCTTTGCATCTCCCTTTTTTGCAGCGTTTGTCTTTTTAGGAAAGATGCTGCCGATGCTTTTAAGCAATCCGGCAATGGCTCCAATTACCCCGGTGGCAGCCGTTACTGAGGCGGTCGTTGCAACAACGCCCAGTCCATTTAGATTCTCATCGTGATACATTTCAGTACCCAATACTTCTTGCGAACTTGAACTATCATCCAAACCGCTCATGTCATCAAGGATATAGCCCAAACCGCTGACCTCCTTGTTTGCATTGCCTTTTCCGGTAAGTATTGCTTTTTTAAGATTTTCAGGTTTACCACCGGCATCGTAAAAAATCCTTTCCATTTTTGCCATGACTCCTTTTAGTTTCTGAAACTTTGCCATGTCCACTTCTTTGGCTTTGGCTTGTGCATCAGTCATATAAGCGTATTTCAACTGCTCGGCTACTTTAAAAAGATTAGTTTTCATACTAATCAAAATACCTTCTCTCAAAAGCACAGTTGCGGGATTGATGCGATTGGTAACATGCACACCTTTGTGAATGGCAGCTTTTAATTTGCCTTTCTTCGAGTTGTCTTGATTGCCGGGAGGTGGTGCAATCTTACTGGTCAATTTCTTTATTCCCCCCGAAGGAATTAATGGCTTCTTGAATATTGGCTTACTAGCATTTGGTGCGGCTGCATTTTTCTTTTGCAGTATTTTTAGCTTGCCCAAGTCCCCATTCATTTCTTCCCAACCCATCAGGTCTTGCACATCTACATTGTTTGTGCTGGGTATGCCGTTTAGATATTCTAAATCCATGTTTGTGTCTTGTTTTTCTGAGTATGGTTCTTCATAATTAAATTGGTCTACCACACAATCGACCGTGATGTATTTTCCTTCAGCAGTTGGAACAATGGGATAGATGTGCTGAAAATGATCTTGCCTATATTTAGTAATCCTCAACTTGTGTTTGATATGGAGATTACTTAAAAGGCTGCTGATAAATACTGTGTAACAATCGCAATCAACACCCTGCTTTCTATCGTGCCATGTTCTTGCAGGACTCCGAATTTGTTCTTTACCTTCTTCATCCTTTTTGTAGGAAATGTGCTTGTAAACAAACAACCAAATGTTCCTGCAAGTGTCGTAGGTGCTTTTTCCCTTCAGCAACTGAGCTAATCTGTCGGTGTGAAATTTTGTCTCTCTCACCACCTTCGGTATAAAGCGCACCGTATCATTCACATTGGCTCCTCGCTTGATTACCGGATCAAGAAAGAGTGGTTTTGGAAACAAAACTTCAAATGCCTCACCACTTGCTATTATTCTTTGTTTACTTGCTTGCATTTTTTGGAGCAATGAGTTGTACTTCGTCAGTTGTTTCGTAAGGCACTGTTTTCCATCCCAAATCAATTGTTGTCATGGTCATCACAGCAATTTTAAAGGCATCTCCTTTTTGTATTGCAGTTAAAAGGCCTTTGGCAGTAGAGAGGAGGCTGAACATCGGAATGCGGATCATGATTGCTTCAAATCGAGCCTCCCCGTAGGATGGCAGAGCAACGTCCCTATTCACAGCTTGCGAACTCCCGATGCTGCTTCCCTTTATAAGCAGTTTTACAAAAGGGAACTTGAGTTTTAAACCGGTGCTGCTTGGATTCTTAAGTGTTACATCCACTCTTAAGATCAATCCCTCCAAGTCAACCTTGTGAACCTTTACCGTTGGTACAATTTCCAAGTTCACCGAAGTTTTTCTCAACCGCCACAGGTAAGTGCCCCCTGCGGCCAAGCCTCCTCCTATGCCTAAGCCAATTAATATTTTCTTGATGCCAATCATTTTCTTTTCTTCAGTTTTTCGCTGATGTATTCTGCACACACTTTAAAAGCCATCCAAATTGCACCACCTACAATTGCTTTCACTGCATAATCTGTTAAGCCCGAATAGTCGATGTTGGCAAAAAGAATACTGGCTGTTAAAAGCATATTACTGGTTCCGTCTTGCGGCTGGTGATTTTGTTTTATTTCAGACATTTCGTTTTTGGTTTTTATTAGTTCTTGTAACATCACGACACAAAGTTCTATCAGCGCTCTAGCTCACTTTCTTGCTTTGGGTTGCCAGCGCTTGTTATTGCCGAAAAAGGCCCAACAAGGCTTTGAATTTTAAAACTCAATTGTTTTTGGAGTGCCTAATTCCTGGAAAATCATTTCTACTTGCTTAATCGTATAGTATCGCCCAATGCGCTTTCCAAGGCGATCTGCAAAGCCTTTGAGCCAGCAGCGAAATGTTTTATCACTTACTTGATAGAACTTAGCAAGTTCACTAATCATATAAGGTTTTATCTCGATTGATTTGGATGTAGTTGTCATATTAGAGTTGGTTGATTTGGATATTTACAATTGTGTTATTGAAAATTTGAAGAAGATCGAATTGCCTTTCAGCGATTAGCCTTTTGCGCACTGCATATAATGTCTTGGCAGTTGGTTCATGCAAATATTTTAAGAGTGCTTTTGCAAGAAGGCTCAAACCAATATTGTAGTAAGGCACAGTAATTCGTTGCATGCAAACCTGCTTGTACCATGACTCAGTTACCTGCAAGCCATTGTAGTAATGCATGTTTAACCAGTCAATTGGTTTAGCCAAATAACGTCCCGGTTTGCGACTTACATAACGCTTTGCCAAACACACCCGCTCCACCAATTCTTCAAATACTTTTTCAGCGGGCTTATTACAGTTAAAATATTCTGCAATGAGATTTTGAAACTGTAACATTTCTGTTTCGGTAAATTCTTCATTTTGCCACAAGGCTGCTTGAATGAATGCCCATGTGTTTTCCACTATGTTATTAAGTGGATTTGTTTTTCCGCCTTTAACCACTCTCAAGTGGCTCACTCCGGCTTTTGTTTTTTTTACTGCTGACATCTTATATTGTTTTATTTTTTACTTCTTTGGTTGTCGTTGTTTGACGATACAAAGTTGCTGCAAGCAAAAAGCTTGCTTTCCCGTTTTGGGTTACAATGGAAATATTTCGAAGAGAGTAGCGAAATTTTGATGCAATGAGAAGTTAAACGCACACTAAAGCGCAACAGAGTTTGTAATGTTCTGCAAGGGAAGATTAAGGAAGATTTGGGCGTAATTGGAGTATAATAAAAAAGCGCATTCACTCCGGGTTGACTACGGGGCGATTGCGGAAGAAGGCCTCAAAGATTGAATAATACCGGGGACTACCGGATGTTGCCTAGAAAATGTTTCGGGAAGTATTCGGGTGAATGTAGGCGGAATTTGTTCTTGACTTTTTTCTTTGTCAAAGCATGATTAATTAGTACTGAAATTGAAAGCGCATGAACGATTAATGCATCACTCCCGGTAAACCAATGGCTTCTAAAATAGTCTTCACTTGATTTACGGTGTAATAACGGCCACGTTTCTGTCCAACCTTTTCTTCAAAAGGTTTCAACCATGTATTAAATGTCTTCACCGATACTTGGTAGATCTCTGCCAACTCCTTCTTGGAATAAGCTTTTAATTCGAATTTGTCTGTTGTTATACTCATTTTACATTTTTTTCTAAACTGGGTGATTACGAGTATTTACTCAAAAACTCGTCTTCGCTTGAATTAAAAAACAAGGCCAGTTGTTTTACATTCAAACGCTGTTTATTCTTGTATTTAGTAATGAGGTCTCGCAACATCATGGGTTGCTCTCTAGGAATATCCAACTCGGCTGGCTCTCTCCTGCGAATATTCATAGAATTAAACTGATTAACTAAATACCTTTTTTGATTATCGGTTATAACACCTATATCGTTTGCCCTGTATAACAAGGCTTGCATGCTCACTTTCCACTTGCGTTTTAAATCTGCTAATAAATTGATAGTAACGCCATCTTTAAAGTCTGCTCTAATGTCCTTTTCCGGCATCAAAAACTCAGCGGCAAATTCGTTGGCTTCATGACTGATATCTCTTGTAAAGGAAGGATTGGTTTGCAAATGCATCACTAGATGCCCTAATTCGTATGCCAATGTGAATCGCTGACGATCTCCCAAACTTCTTTTGTTTGAAAACACAACCGGTTGCGTACGGTTTGCCACAATGCTCATACCATCCACACGCTCGGTATTAAAATCAAATGCAATCACATAAAAACCGTTTTCTTCTAAAAGTTGCGTGAGGTTTGGAATCATTCCCTTTTCCATTTTCCATAACTTGCGCAATCTGCGAGCAGACTCAGCTGGTGAACCCAACTTTTCACAATCCAATACAGGCAATTGAAAATCAACATCGCCCATTGCTTTAAGCAGTTTTTCGATATTGAGACGGTAAATATTTACTTCCGCTTCAATGGGCAACATGACCTTTTGCGCTACTTTATTTCTTTTGCGCAAGGCTAATGCCGGAGGTAAATTTTCGCCCACCTGATAAAAGAAACTTTCCGGATAATTTAAGACGGTTGAAAGTGCCTTTAAGTGTTGTTCTCCCACCTCAGTAAAATCCTGTTCTATTCTTGACATTTGAGAGGTTGACAAATTTAGCTTCTCTGCCAACTCTAATTGTGTTAAGCCCCTTGACTCTCTTGCCACGGTTATCATTTTGGGATTTAATCTGTTAGAACTCATTTGCTTTACTTTTGCTTTAACTGCATATCAAAAGTATATCTAATCTGCATAATTGCAAAATATATCCCTTATTTATAACCTGACATTTACCTAACATATTGATTTTGTGACAACTAAAAATTTTAGGGAATTTTACCAGCGGGAAATACTTTTTCAACAAAAACTCATTTTTCTATCTCACAAAATGAGATGGATGAGATTTTTCTTATATATTTATGATGTTCAATCCAACACCCAATGAATAGAATAAAAGAGCTGTTAGAAAAAAAAGGATTAACGCAAGTTTGGCTGTCAGAAAAACTTGGTAAGAGTTACAACATGGTAAATTCTTATGTTCAAAACAGGAGGCAGCCGAGTATTGAAATTTTATTTGAAATAGCAAATATTTTAGAAGTTGATCCAAGAGATCTACTGCAAATTGAAAAAAGATAATTAATGGCGACTAAATTTTTTACAAACGAAGGCGAAAATACCCTGCTTCAAAAATTCAAAGGAGTTTTTGAGCACAATAAGGACATTGAATTTTTTGATGCCCTAATTGGATATTTTCGAGCTTCAGGATATTTTAGAATTCGACCTTT
>CALMND010000254.1 GCA_937868565.1 uncultured Bacteroidota bacterium
AAGCGGGACGCCTCTCACCCTCTCACTTCTCACTTCTCACCTCTAATCTACTCGTCCACCCGGAACTTAAACCCTACCCCGTGGATATTTTCGATTTTGATACGATCGTCGAGGTTCAGGTATTTGCGCAGGCGGGAAATAAAGACATCGAGGCTGCGCCCCAGGAAATAATCATCTTTTCCCCAGATGGATTCCAGGATAAAAGACCTTTTGACCACCTGGTTGCGGTGTTCGTTGAGTAGTTTGAGCAGATCCGCTTCTTTTTGGGTAAGCGTTTCCGCGTAGCCTTCCGTCGTCAGGCTCAGGTTTTTGTAATCGAATGAATAATAGCCTACGGCAACGGGAGCATTCCCTTTCAAAATCCCGGTATATTTGGAACGGCGCAGAAAAATATCAATTTTGAGCAGCAGTTCTTCAATGCTGAAGGGTTTTGTGATATAGTCATCCGCACCGATGGTCAGGCCGTGGATTTTATCCTGCTTCATGCTTTTGGCAGTCAGGAATATAATCGGCACGTTTTCGTCGCGTTTGCGAATTTCCTGAGCTAGGGTGAAGCCGTCTACTTCAGGCAGCATCACATCGAGGATACACAAATCAAATTTTTGCCCCGACCGGATGGTTTCGAGCGCTATTTGTCCGTCCTCGCAGTGGGTCACTTCGTAGCCGTTGAGTTCCAGGTTATCGCGGGTAACGAAACTGAGGCTCTCATCGTCCTCTACATATAATAGGTGTGCTTTCGTCTCGGCCATGCTTAAGAATGGTAAGTTGTTATTCTAAGGGTGGGCAAACATAAGTAACTTGTGAGAAATAATTAAGTCATCAGTCCGAAGTCGTCAGTCCGAAGTCCGTAGAGTGCATCGTTTCATGTTTTGGAAACCGAAGTATGCTACGGCGCACTCTACGGACTTCGCACTTCGCACTGTCGACTTCGGACTGATTTCACAACTTTCTCATCACCATGATGCCATCCCGGATCGGGAGTAAAATATTTTCTACACGGGGGTCATGCTGAACAAAATCGTTGAAATCCCGCAGTACCCGTGCCGTTTCGTCTTTTTCGTCGCCGCCGGCCACTTTGCCATCCCACAATACATTATCGGCCAGTATAAAACCGCCCGATCTCGTTTTGGCAAGGGCCAGCTCGTAATGTTGCGCGTAGTCCAGTTTTCCGGCATCTAAAAAAACCAGGTCGAACCCGGCCTCCAGTGTGGGAATGATCTGCGCTGCATCACCAAGATGGAGGCGTACTTTTTCTTCCACACCCGCGCCTTGCAGGTGCGAACGGATCAACCACCCCAATTCATCATTTACTTCAATGGTATCCAGCATCCCGCCTTCCGGCATTCCCTGCGCAATACAAATAGCGGTGTAACCCGTAAACGTCCCCACTTCCAGCGCCCGAAGGGGCCGGATCATCTGGCTGATGAAACGAATCAACATGCCCTGATATGGCCCGCTCAGCATCTGTGGACTCAGGGTGCGCAGGTGCGTAGCGCGTTCGACGGCCCCTAAAGAAGCGTCAACCGGCGAGGTATGCGCATAGCAATAATCCAAAGTTTTATCCGACGCAGTCATAATGCCCTTCAAAATCTATAAATACACAATAAAAACCCGATTTATACCCAGTTATGATAGGCGCAGCAAATATGCTGCTAAATTTTACGGTTTTTTTTAAAAATTGTTTTTCTGTTTCAATTCAGTGGATTACCTTTGCACTCGCTTTTGGAAAGGGGATGTTGATTTAAGGAAAAAGTTGTTTGAATTCGCATTTTTATTAGCCATTTTGGGCTTAACCATAAGCCACTGTAGCTCAGTTGGTAGAGCAGCTGATTTGTAATCAGCTGGTCGGGGGTTCGAGTCCCTCCATCGGCTCAAGTTCATCGACATATAAAATATACTGGGGGGATACCAGAGCGGTCAAATGGGGCAGACTGTAAATCTGTTGGCTAAGCCTTCGGAGGTTCGAATCCTCCTCCCCCCACTTACTGGAATTAAATAGGTGTTAGTTTTTTTTTAAAAATAACACCTTATTTAATGTCAGGTATAATCAGCGGAAGTAGCTCATTTGGTAGAGCGATAGCCTTCCAAGCTATAGGTGGCGGGTTCGAGCCCCGTCTTCCGCTCAATATTAGCCTTTGTAGCTCAGGGGTAGAGCGCTTCCTTGGTAAGGAAGAGGTCGCGAGTTCAATTCTCGCCGAAGGCTCAGGTTTTTAGTTTAAACAACACAAAAAGTAAAACAATAAACATTAATTAAAATGGCAAAAGAAAAATTCGATCGCGCGAAACCTCACGTTAACGTAGGTACTATAGGTCACATCGACCATGGTAAGACTACTCTTACCGCTGCTATCACCCTGGTACTGGCTGACGCTGGTCTGTCAGAATTCCGTTCATTCGACTCAATTGATAACGCTCCTGAAGAAAAGGAACGTGGTATCACTATTAATACTGCTCACGTTGAGTATTCAACAGCTAACCGTCACTATGCTCACGTTGACTGTCCTGGTCACGCTGACTATATTAAGAACATGGTTACTGGTGCTGCTCAAATGGACGGTGCTATTATCGTTGTTGCTGCAACTGACGGTCCTATGCCACAAACCCGTGAGCATATCCTTCTGGCTCGCCAGGTAGGTGTTCCTCGTATGGTTGTTTTCATGAACAAAGTTGACCTTGTTGATGATGAAGAATTACTCGACCTGGTTGAAATGGAAATCCGCGAACTGCTTTCATTCTATGGATTTGACGGCGACAACGTTCCTGTTATCCGTGGATCAGCTCTTGGTGGATTGAACAAAGAACCTAAATGGGTTGAAAAAATTATGGAACTGATGGCTGCAGTTGATAGCTATATTCCATTGCCAACCCGTTTGGTTGACAAAGACTTCCTGATGCCGATTGAAGACGTGTTCTCAATCACTGGTCGTGGTACCGTTGCAACCGGACGTATTGAATCAGGTATTATCCACGTTGGTGATCCTGTTGAAATCGTTGGTATGGGCGCTGAGAAACTGAAATCAGTTTGTACAGGTGTTGAAATGTTCCGTAAGCTCCTCGATCAGGGCGAAGCTGGTGACAACGCTGGTCTGCTCTTACGTGGTATCGATAAAGACGAAATCCGTCGCGGTATGGTTATTATCAAACCAGGTTCGGTACACCCACACAAACACTTCAAAGCTGAAGTTTATATCCTGAAAAAAGAAGAAGGTGGACGTCACACTCCATTCCAGAATAAATACCGTCCTCAGTTCTATTTCCGAACAACTGACGTTACCGGTGAAATCACACTTCCAGAAGGCGTAGAAATGGTTATGCCAGGCGACAACGTAACTATCGAAGTACATTTGATCAGTGAAATCGCTATGACCAAGAACTTACGTTTTGCTATCCGCGAAGGTGGCCGTACAGTTGGTGCAGGTCAGGTAACTGAAATTCTTGACTAAAAAAAATAGAGATGGGATCTCGTGCCTGGGATTCCATCTCTGCCTTTTTAATTAATGTTATTACTGTCTGGCCTGTTCCAGGTAACCCTGCGACAGGCTATGGCTATACGGGTGTAGCTCAATTGGTAGAGTGGCGGTCTCCAAAACCGTAGGCTGTGGGTTCGACTCCTACCACCCGTGCAAAATATTAGACCACATGGCAAATAATAAATTCGTTGAGTACATTAAAGAAAGTTACGATGAACTCATGCATAAAGTTTCATGGCCAACATGGAGCGAGTTGCAGAATAGTGCAGTAGTTGTGTCAGTTGCTTCCCTGATCATTGCGCTGGTAGTTTTTGCAATGGATAAATCGTTCGAGGTCATCCTCCAGCAATTTTATACATTGTTTTAATCCTTATTATTCTGAAGTCTGATATTTAGTGGTAACCAACCTTAATTCACCATCCGGCATGGGCGAACAAGTGAAAAAGTGGTATGTGGTGAGAGCCATAAGCGGGAATGAGAAGAAGGTGAAAATATACCTCGAAAGCGAGATTAACCGTCTCGGTTTGCAGGATTATGTTTCGCAAGTGCTCATCCCAACTGAAAAAATCTACCTGGTACGTAACAGTAAAAAAGTAAGCAAGGAGCGTAGCTACTTGCCCGGTTATGTTTTAATCGAAGCTGTTCTTACAGGTGAGATACCACACATTATTCGCAATATCCCCGGGGTTTTGGGTTTTCTTGGCTCGAAAGATCAACCAGTTCCCCTCAGACAAGCCGAAGTAAACAGGATACTTGGTAAGGTAGATGAGCTCTCAGAGCAAGGCGCCGAATTCAGTATCCCGTATATTGTTGGTGAAACGGTTACAGTCATTGACGGACCATTCAACAGTTTCAGCGGAATCATTGAAGAAATTAATGAGGAAAAGAAGAAACTGAAAGTAATGGTTAAAATCTTTGGCCGTAAAACTCCTCTGGAACTTTCGTTTACGCAGGTTGCAAAGGAAGCATAGGTAGTTACCGAATTCCGCAAGTACAAATCCTTTAAGAAAACAAAAGATGGCAAAAGAAGTTGCTGGATTAATTAAACTGCAAATTAAAGGTGGCGCGGCTAATCCTTCACCTCCTGTAGGACCTGCATTAGGTTCGAAGGGTGTGAATATTATGGAGTTCTGTAAACAGTTCAATGCACGTACACAGGACAGGGCCGGTAAGGTTACTCCTGTTATCATTACTGTATACAAGGACAAGTCGTTTGATTTTATTGTTAAAACGCCTCCTGTTGCCGTTCAACTCCTTGAAGTGACCAAGCAGAAAAGCGGATCGGCTGAACCAAACCGTAAAAAGGTTGCTTCAGTAACGTGGGACCAGGTTAAAGAAATTGCCGAAGGCAAGATGGAAGACCTGAATTGTTTCACACTCGAATCCGCGATGCGCATGGTGGCAGGTTCTGCCCGTAGTATGGGCATCACTGTTCAAGGCGAATTTCCAAGTATGTAAAGCTGATCTGCTGATCAGGCTTTCATGAATTAAAATGTGTTATTACCATTAACCTTACGTAAAATGGCTAAATTGACAAAAAATCAAAAGCTGGCTTTAGCTAAATACGACAAGGACGCTACTTATACACTAGCTGACGCGACACGTATTGTCAAAGACATAACTACAACAAAATTCGACGCTTCCGTTGATATTGATGTACGTCTTGGTGTTGACCCTCGTAAAGCAAACCAGATGGTGAGAGGTATTGTTACCTTGCCGCATGGAACCGGGAAAACTATAAAGGTTCTCGTGCTCTGTACTCCTGAGAAGGAGGAAGAAGCAAAAGCTGCCGGAGCTGATTATGTTGGCCTTGACGAGTATATCCAGAAAATTAAAGAAGGCTGGACTGACGTTGACGTTATTATTACAATGCCTAGCATTATGCCCAAAGTTGGTGCTCTTGGCCGCATACTTGGTCCCCGTGGCCTTATGCCAAACCCCAAGACCGGTACCGTTACTATGGAAGTAGGTAAAGCTGTGCAGGAAGTAAAAGCCGGTAAAATCGACTTTAAAGTTGATAAATTCGGTATAATCCACGCAGGTATAGGCAAAGTATCTTTCGAACAGGAACAACTCATCGAGAATGCTAAAGAATTGTTAGCAACTATCGTTAAGCTTAAACCCTCATCGGCTAAAGGTACTTATGTAAAAAGCGTGTTCATGTCGAGTACTATGAGTCCTGGTGTACGTATCGATGAAAAATCGGTCAAATAATAATTCCGGTAACAATAAGTACTTGATCTTTAAAGAACAAAAATCGCTATGAAAAGAGAAGACAAGAATCAACTTATAGAAACCTTAACAGAACAATTGCAGGCTGCAAAATATCTGTACATCACAGATATTTCAGATATGAATTCTGAAAACACAAGCAAGCTGCGTCGCCTTTGTTTTAAAAGGGAAGTTGAGTTGATCGTAGTTAAAAACGCATTGCTGCAAAAAGCAATGGAAAAGTCCGGTAAGGACTTTGGACCTCTGTACGATGTTCTGAAAGGTCACACCTCAATTATGATCGCTGACCAGGGCAATGTTCCTGCCAAGCTGATCAAAGAATTCAGGAAAACATCTGATAAACCTAAACTCAAAGGCGCTTACGTTGAAGAAATGGCCTTTGTTGGAGATAATCAACTGGACGCCCTCATCGCTATTAAGACCAAAAACGAGCTTATTGCTGATGTTATCCTGGCGCTCAATTCACCTGCACGCAATGTTATTTCGGCACTGCAATCCGGTGGTCAAAAATTATCAGGTGTCATCAAGACCTTGTCCGAACGTCCTGCTTAATCACAGGCCCGAGAACAAAAAGAATTAATCAATAATTGTAAAACACTAAAAAAAACAAATAAAATGGCAGACTTGAAAGCTTTCGCTGAACAGTTAGTTAATCTGACAGTAAAAGAAGTAAATGAGCTTGCTCAGATACTTAAAAACGAATACGGTATTGAACCAGCAGCAGCAGCTCCAGTAATGATGGCAGCAGCCGGTGGCGATGCACCTGTAGTTGAAGAACAAACCTCATTCAATGTTATCCTGAAGAGCGCTGGCCAGGCTAAACTGGCAGTTGTTAAACTTGTAAAAGAATTAACCAGCCTCGGTCTGAAGGAAGCTAAAGATTTAGTTGATGCTGCTCCAAAACCTTTGAAAGAAGGTGTTACCAAGGACGAAGCAAACGCCCTGAAACAACAGCTCGAAGAAGCAGGTGCAGAAGTTGAGATAAAGTAACTATTGCTATTTAGACTACAATTACCAAACTGACTGCTTATTCCTGCTCTACGCGCGAATAAGTAGTCAGTTTTCTTCCCGATTTTCATATCGGGATTAATTGTTTAAAAATACTTTGTTTCTTTAAATCTAAAATTTCATGGCTTTGGCTTCACAAAAAACTGAACGGTTTAGCTTCGGGACCTCAAAAATAAAATCAGAATATCCTGATTTTCTCGAAGTTCAAATAAAGTCTTTCCAGGACTTCTTTCAACTGGAGACGAATCCTGACAATCGTGTAAATGAAGGCCTTTTCAAGGTTTTCTCGGAAAACTTCCCGATTACCGATGCCAGGAATAATTTTGTTCTCGAGTTCCTTGATTATTTTATTGATCCACCCCGATATTCCATAGAGGAGTGCATCGAAAGAGGACTTACCTACAGCGTTCCTCTGAAAGCAAAATTAAAACTTTTCTGCACCGACCCCGA
>CALMND010000255.1 GCA_937868565.1 uncultured Bacteroidota bacterium
TCCCTTTTAAATAAACTACTATCACATCTAAGTTTTTTAATGTATTTATAATGTGTACCTATTGCAACACTATCTAAATAAACCCCTTCATACTTAAGTGTACCGTCGTCGTAGTTTTCTTTATAAATTAAAACATTTGCTATTTCCGGAGCTTTTAAAATACGTTTACCATTGTCGTATTTTTTGGTAGATAATAAATTTCCCTTTCTATCATATTCTTTAACGTAACCATCTAAAGAATCATCATTAAATTTTTGCTCTTTTTTCACTATAGCATTATCATAAAATTCTTTCCAAATGCCTTGCTTTTTATTATTTGCGTCTTTTTGATTTATTTTTTCATAACCCTGTAAAATACCACCTTTATAAAAAGAAATACCCGTTATTAAAGAATCCACAGTAAAATCATATGAGTAGCCCTCTTGCTTACCTTTAATAAATTTCGTTATACTTTTCGTTTTATTATTTTTATAGAAGGACCTTGTGTAACCTTCTTTTATGTCATTTACATAACTTTCTATTATCACAATGTTTGATAATGTATCAAATATTGTCGTTAATCCGTTTTTCTTCCCTTCTTTATAATATATAGATTTGGTGATTCTACCTTTTTCATCATAAAATTTCCATACACTATCTAACTGAAAATTTTTTCTATTTCCTTCAATTTTAATTTTTCCTGTTTTATAATAATTTTTCCAATATTTATCCGGTTTACCATCTTTCATAGTACCTTCACTGCTTACTTTACCATTTTCGTAATAGAATTTATTATAACCATTAGGATTGTTTTGACTATTTGAATAATAGACGCACAAAGTATTTAAAATAAAACTTAAAATTATTCTATACCTGAAAGGAGTCATTTTATATAAATAACATTAAATTTAATGATAATTATCTTAAATATAGGGTATAATTAGTGCTTTGTTGATTTAGTTGAACAGTATAATATCATATTTCTTTTTTTAAAATAATTTGTAATAGATATATAAGTTGTTAGTGTTGTTTATTAAATTATGAATAAGCTTGTTTAATTTGTCTTATTAAATTATGTTAACATGGAATAAACAAATTTACTTATGTAATAGGCTGATTACTAATATTGATAACAACAATTAACAATATGTTAGTAGTAATCAACCTTAATAAAATTGAACAGATTAAATTGTTAGTAAATGTAAAAAGTACTTTATAGTTAGTGAGTAAGTATTATAATTTTTTTTGGATAAATACTTTTTTTTATTAAGCCCGTAAACCAATTAAAATTCATAAAAAGATTGCCTTTTAGTTATAAACAGTTTTTATTTTAATTAACAGGGTATTTGTTAGTTTATTAATATAAAATATATTTGGTAGACCATAGGGCTAACGTTCGCGTAACTTGTTTATCATTAGTATCTTTGCGTAATATTTAATAGTATAATATGGTTATCGCTATAGGATCCGACCACGCTGGTTTTGAATTGAAATCAAAATTAATCAGTTATTTGAATGATAAAAACTATAAAGTTATAGATAAGGGTTGTTATTCCTCAGAAAGAGCGGATTATGCTGACTTCGGACACGCAGTAGCAACAACAGTTGCGAATAAAGAGGTAGACTTTGGAATTCTGATGTGTGGAAGCGGGAACGGTATAAACATGAGCGCTAATAAACATGAGGGAATTCGTGCGGCTTTGTGTTGGAACAAAGAAATTGCGGAACTAGCTAGGCAACATAATGATGCGAATATTTTAGTTTTACCGGCCCGTTATATTTCAGAAGTAGAAGCAAAACAATGTATTGACATATTTTTTTCGCAACAATTTGAAGGTGGAAGGCACGAAGGAAGAGTAAAAAAAATAGATTTATAAAACATGAAAACGTTTTTTATTTTGTTTATTCTGGGTTTTAGTAAATTTTGTTTTTGTCAAAAGGATAAAACTTTTCCTGAAACAAAAGGACACACTCTAACAGAAAAAGCAACCACCATTCCGTTTAACAACAAGAAATTTTCGGTAATAGCCATTGCTTATCATCGTGATGCGGAAACTGATTTAAAAAAGTGGATTCAGCCTATGTACAACCTCTTTATTAAAAAGGAGAAAACTGAAGGAACCATTGATGTAACAGAGCTTTACGACGTGAACTTTGTTTTTGTCCCATTAATTAGTGGATTTAAGAAGCACGCTGACGAATTTAAAAGAGGAATTGACAAGGAACTTTGGCCGTATATTTTGGATACCGAAAAGACCGATATTAAAGCTTTAGAAAAAACCCTTGAGGTTAAGGATACAAAAATACCCTACTTTTATGTATTGGATAAAACAGGCAAAATTGTAGACGTTGAAAGTGGTAAGTATGAAGAAGCAAAGTTGGATAAAATTGATGACGCGATCGACTGAAGATTAATCATAAACATAAATTCTCTGGTAAATAGTAACTGTATTTGTCTTTTAAAAGCCCTACAACCCTCTAAAGCCATCAAGGAATAATTAGTTATCTTTGCCAAAATTTTTGTGCAAGAAAATTACGATATAATTGTGGTGGGTGCGGGTCACGCTGGTTGTGAGGCTGCGGCTGCGGCTGCAAACATGGGATCCAAAGTATTATTGATTACTATGAACATGCAAACCATTGCGCAAATGAGCTGTAACCCTGCCATGGGTGGTATTGCAAAGGGACAAATTGTGAGGGAGATAGATGCGATGGGAGGATACAGCGGAGTAGTATCCGATAAAAGCTCCATACAATTCAGAATGCTTAACAGAAGCAAAGGCCCCGCTATGTGGAGTCCGCGCACACAAAACGATAGGATGATGTTTGCGGGTTTGTGGCGAGAAATGTTGGAACAAACACCCAACGTGGACTTTTGGCAAGACATGGTTCGTAAACTAATCCTGTCTGAAGACGGCAAACGCGCGGAAGGAATAGTTACCGGTATGGGCTTGGAGTTCAGAGCCAAGGCTGTTATACTAACCAATGGTACGTTTTTAAATGGCATTATTCACATCGGCGAAAAGCAATTAGGCGGTGGAAGAACAGGCGAATCTGCAAGTTACGGAATAACGGAACAATTAGTCCAGATTGGGTTTGAAAGCGGTAGGATGAAAACTGGCACGCCGCCCAGGATAGACGGAAGAAGTATTGATTATTCGAGGGTGGAAAGGCAGGACGGCGATGAGGTTATCGATAAGTTTTCTTATCTTGGAGGAACTTCACCATTTATTGGAGACTCCCCAAAAAAACAAATACCCTGTTACGTCACTTATACCAACCAAAAAGTACACGATATTTTAAAAACCGGATTCGAGAAGTCTCCGATGTTTCAGGGAAGAATACAGGGTCTCGGACCAAGGTATTGCCCAAGTATAGAAGATAAAATTACCCGATTTAGTGAAAGAGAAAGACATCAGCTTTTCATAGAGCCCGAAGGATGGAATACTATAGAGATTTATCTCAACGGCTTTTCATCCTCTTTACCCGAAAACGTTCAGCAAAAGGCGCTAAGATTAATTCCTGGACTTGAAAACTCTAAAATGTTCAGGCCAGGTTACGCCATTGAATACGATTACTTTCCCCCCACTCAGTTAAGGCATACGCTTGAAACGCAATTGATAGAAAATCTTTATTTCGCAGGACAAATTAACGGAACCACCGGATACGAAGAGGCCGCGAGTCAGGGTTTAATGGCAGGAATTAATGCTCACTTGAAACTAAAAGAAAAGGAACCTTTGGTATTAAACAGATACGAGGCCTACATTGGCGTCCTAATAGATGATTTGGTGACGAAAGGAACGGATGAACCTTACCGCATGTTTACTTCCCGGGCAGAATATCGTTTGCTACTGCGCCAGGATAATGCGGATGTGAGGTTAACGCCTTTGTCTAACAGAATAGGTTTGGCGAGCCAGGAAAGGCTGGACAACGTGAATTCAAAAATTGAGAATTACAGTCAGGTAATCCACTATTTTAAAAACACAAGCGCCGAACCTTATGTCCTGAACCCCTTTTTGGAGTCAATAGAATCTGCTTCAATAAGTCAAAAAACCAGATATGCTAACATTTTATCCAGGCCCAACATAAGCATTTTTGATATCAAGAACAACGATGAGGGCCTTGCCGAAAACATGAAGGTGTATAGCAACGAGGTATTGGAGCAAGCCGAAATACTTATCAAGTATGAAGGCTATATTGAGAGAGAAAAAGAAAACGCCGACAAACACAAAAGGCTAGAAGATTTTAAAATAAAACCAGACTTTAATTTTGATTCCGTTCTTGGCCTTGGGGCCGAGGCTAGAGAGAAATTAAGCAAATTTAGACCAACAACCATTGGCCAGGCAAGTCGCATTTCAGGAATCAACCCTGCCGACGTTTCTGTTTTATTAGTAAGTTTGGGTCGTTAATGTTTCACGTGGAACAATTTTAGTATGTTTAATTATAATCAATGTCCTATATGCAAAGGAGAATCCTTTAAAGCTTTTATTAGCTGTAAAGACCATACCGTTTCAAACGAAACCTTTGATATAGTTTCCTGCGCAAGCTGCTCTTTTAAATTTACAAACCCTATTCCCGCAATAAAGGACTTAGGCAACTATTACAAATCTGAAGAGTATATTTCGCATAGTGATACCAAAAAAGGTCTTATTTCAAAGCTCTACCATTGGGTACGAAATTATACTATCGGAAAGAAAATAAAACTTGTTTCAGAATATTCTTCAAAAGGGATCATACTGGACTATGGATGCGGAACGGGAGCCTTTTTAAAGGTTTGTTTGCAGAACGGCTGGAAAGCGTTTGGCATGGAACCCGATGAGGGAGCTAGGAAAATAGCACAGGAAGGTGGGGTTAAGTGCTTTGAAGGAAAAGGACAATTAGAAGACCAGATACCGGACAACGGTGTAAAGGCAATTACATTGTGGCACGTATTAGAACATGTAAGCGACCTAGAAGACACTCTTAATTTCTTTTATAGGAAATTAGACCCTGATGGCACCCTAATCGTCGCAGTACCCAATCACAGGAGCTACGATGCCCAGAATTATGGGAAGTTCTGGGCCGCTTATGATGTTCCTCGACATCTTTATCACTTTGAAAGGCAAACAATAAAGCGCTTGCTAGAGAAGCACAAATTTGACCTTGTTGAAACCTTGCCGATGAAATTTGATAGTTTTTATGTAAGTATGCTTAGTGAAAAATATCAAACGGGCTCGATGAGCTATTTGAAAGCTTTTACAAAGGGTTTAATGTCAAACATAAAGGCGAACTCGTCCGGTGAGTATTCAAGCCTTATATACATCTTTAAGAAGAAATAAGCGTGCTTTATCTGGAAGGGCGTTTGTTAGGTTAGTTAAACCCACGCTAATCCTATAAGTGTTTAAGCGCTTCCATTCAATTAGGTTTCCATAGCTTTGCTTTTGGTACAGTTCTCTATTTCTGTCCACGAATTAACACCTGTATTTTTTGATAATGAAATTTTGGAAAGTTCGTCTTGATATACTCCGAAATTTATTAGGAGATTTCTGATTGGGGCTCGCGCCAAGATCAACTATTAGCTAATATATTCAGCAGCACTTAGCATACATACATCACAATTTGTTTAGTACAGAGGATTTATCAAAACTTACTCCTGTAAGTCCCTTTTAGTAAACCAAAATAAGTTTTCAAATTCGACATAAGCCCTAACAATGAATATTTAATATTGTTTCACGTGGAACAATTTGTAAAAATTAAAGCCCTAAACCAGCGCTAGTGCGCATTGACCGAAGTCCTAAGGTTATTCCAGAAAATATGCGTTAGATTGTTTGGCCGGCTAATCCCCGACAGGTTTAGTTAGTGACCACTATGTCATTTTCGTATTGGAGAGAATCTTTAATCGTTCCGTCTTTGTTATAGCGTTTCCAATATCCTTCTTTTTTATTATTTCTATAATATCCATCTTCTGTTTTTATTCGTTCAAGCTTGTTTGTTTTTGCATTGACCCGTTCACCCGACCATTCTTTATCTCCAATAAGTTCATATATAATCCAATGGCCCTGTTTAACTTTTGCACTTCCGTATGCTTTATTAATGGTGTCAGGTTTTCCGTCAATAATATACTCAAATGAAGAAAGACATGTCTTTTTTATAGAATCAGAATGGTTTACCAAAGATCCTCCAGTCAAAAGTTCCGGATTGTCGTTACAAGAAAGAATACACGAATAGGCACATAAACCGAAAATAAAATATTTAAGTGTACTCATACTGATTCCAAATTAGTTAATAGGCACGAGGTAAAAGAACATATTTGGTTACTTCGCAAGAACTTTGAACTCCGTTCTCCTATTGTTTTGTCTTCCCACTTCAGTATCGTTCTTATCGTTCGGCTTGGTTTCGCCATAGCCTTTTGCGGAGAGATGCGTAGCCGAAATGCCTTTTGAAATTAAATAGTCTACAACCGATTGCGATCTGCTATCGCTCAACTTTTTATTATATTCTACAGAGCCTACATCATCTGTATGACTTCCGATTTCAATTTTAACCGCTGGGTTTTCTTTTAATAACTTGACAAGTCGGGCTAATTCGTTTTCCGATTCGGGTTTAATAGTGGCTTTATTAAAGTCAAAGAAAATATTTTTTAATATGATAGTACTACCAACTTCTATCTTTTTGAGCTCAAAATCTAAGTTAAACTCTTGAAAATCAGTAGATTCTGGCAAATTAAAATTCTCCGAGTGGAACAAATAACCTTCACATTTTATAGCTATTCCGTAGTTTTTACCACTTGGTAAAGTAACCAGGTATTTGCCGGTGCTGCTGTTAGATTTAAAAGTAGCTAACACCAGATTTTTATCATTATCTACCAATTCAATAATGGATTCGAGCGGTTTTTCGGATTTGTCATCCTTAACAATACCTTTCAAAATGGTAAGTTTGGCGGATTTGACTTCAATAGCGCTTTCTGTTTTTAAATTGCTAACCGGATTTGTAACCATTGCCAGAAGTTGGTCCTGACTGTTTAACAATGGTTGTTTCTCAGGGCCAAGGAAAGTAATTTTATAAATATCATAATCCCCATATCCGCCTTCTTTTGCTGAGGCAAAATAGGCGCGATTACCGCTTCCGCTTACTAAAAAAAAAACATCGTCGTCGGGGCCGTTAATCGGATAACCCAGGTTTTCGGGCGTTTTCCATTT
>CALMND010000256.1 GCA_937868565.1 uncultured Bacteroidota bacterium
TGGAAACAACCGGCCATGAAATTATTAAAACCGTTCATCCACATCCAACCATGAGCGAAGCCATTATGGAAGCAGCAGCGGCAGCTTATGGAGAGGTAATACATTTGTAACCAACGAGTAAGTTTTGTGAGTTAAAACTTTTATTATATGAACGCTTCTCCCTTATCTCCTCCGGCTTTTAGCTGGGACGATTGGTATGCCTCGGTAGGCGGAAGAAGTATCAACATCAAGGAGGTTGACTCCATACTAAAAGAGATTAAGGAATATCAGTACCCCTTATTTACCGGTGCGGTTAATCCGGAAAAAGTCGTTTTTAACAACCCACAAGAAGCATCTGATATAGTTAAAAAGAAAGCCTTTGAATTAGGAGCAAACGAGGTGGGCATTGCCGAAATTGAACCCGGGGACATTTACAAGGGAAGAGAAGTAAAAGAGAAATATGCAATCGTTATTGGGCAAAGCATGCTTTGGCGGCATTTCCAGCAAGTTCCTTCGCAGGAGTCCGCTATTGAATGTTTGCGTATTTATTTTTCTTTAGGTCAGGTTGTCATACAACTGGCTGACTTTATCCGCAGCCTTGGATATCCCTGCGTTGTGGAGCATCCTATAGGTGATAGCGACGTTTTACACATTCCTCTTGCATTAAAAGCAGGATTTGGAGAGTTAGGCAGACATGGTTCTATCATTCATCCTAAAATGGGACCGCTTTTTCGATTAGGTAGTGTTATAACTGATTTATCCTTGCAAACAGATAAGCCCATTGATGCCGGTATCGCAGCTTTTTGCGATAACTGCCGTGCCTGTCGTATTTATTGCCCGGCCAAGGCAATTCCTGATGAGCGATCGCCCGAGGCTGGTAAAGACCATTTAGGTAATGACCGTTATATGGTGGATACCGGAAAGTGCTTTCCCTATTTCGCCAAACACAATTATTGTTCCATTTGTTTGCCTGTTTGTGTGTATCATCACAAGGAATGGGCTCGAGATTTTGAAGGTTTTAATACAAAACTATTTCCGGATATTGACATGAAGGACCCCCCTCATCCGGTAGACCCTGAGACAAAAAAGCATTGGTACCCTCAACTAAAGCGTTGATTGATCAGATACGTAATTGCTCACAATCGCATCGCTTTCAGGAGCATTTGAAAGAGTTCGACCGGTAACAGAATAACTTTAATGCGGCATTACATGAGTTTTGTCTTCTATAAACAATTTTTAAAAAAAAGCTTATATTAAGTACCCGATATTAACAAAACCTAGGGTTAACCCTAGGTGCAAAAACTAGGGTTAACCCTAGGTTAAAACTAGGGTTAACCCTAGGTGCTTTTAATTTTTTTATCTCTAGCTTGCCAGCGTTATAAAACGAAAACCCTGATGTTAGCGGATTTTAGATTTTGTACAAAGCCTCTAAGCCTCATTTCACGCACTCAAAAAAATTATCAATTAAAAACAGTAGCATCTAAAACACAAAAAAACCAAACAGCATGAAAAAACCGAGCATTAAATTTTTAACAGCCCTATTGGTAAATTTATTAATAAGTTTAAAGGCACAACAAATACCGTCAACTCCCATAAGCTTTAATGCCCTTTTAAATACAGGTATTAACGGTTCATTAAACGGACTCGAACCTATTGGAAACCCTGACCCACATTGGACGGTAACCGGCCCTGGTGCGAATAGCAGTGCAGCAAAAGTGAGTGCTTCTACCGGTTGTTCATGGGCCGGGAATAGTACCCAGTTTCCATTTAGTCAATGGATAGTTCCACCGGCATTGAATTGTGGCGGAGCTTGGTCGAATTATAATTGCCAAGGTGGAACAGACTGGACTTATGATTGCGCTTTTTGGTTACCCGCTACACCCAACCCGCCCATTTTTCGGGTGGAGCTCATCGTTTTTGCCGACGGTTGGGTGGAAGATATTGCTGTAAATGGTTCAATGGCCTATAAATCATATTATTCTCCATTTAGCAACCATCCTAACCACATGAATCAAGGTATGGTTTTCCGATGGTGTTCCAACTGGGTGATTGGATTAAATCATCTCACCATTCATGTAAAATGCGATCCCGCAACACCCGGCAATTGCAAGCACACTGGCATTAAAGTTGAAAGCTGGGGACCGGGGGTGAACGCGTACCCTGCTATTAGCGGTAGTACTTTAGTTTGTGCAGGGCTTACTAATAGGCTATATAGCGTGCCTCATCAATCTTTACTTGGAGTGCCAAATGGTGTGGCTGCTACTTTTACCTGGACCAAACCTGCCGCGTCCTGGGGAAGTAATAATTCTACAACAAGTACCCTGTCTGCTACTTCGGGCACAAACTCAGGCATACTTTATACTAAATTGCAGAGCATTTCGGGCACCGGAGCTCAAACAAATGTTAGCTGTTACGCCACGGCGGGCCTGAGTATAACAGTACCCCAGGCTATTACCATCACGCCAACTCCCACTTCCATTTGTCAGGGTGCTTGCGTTACCTTAAGTGCCAGTGGAGCAAATACCTACACCTGGTTGGCTCCCGGAAACGTAACTATTGGCAACAGCACAACTGTTAGTGTGTGCCCTAATGCTACTAGCACCTACACGGTAAAAGGCCAAACCTTGTTGGGGGGATGCACGTATTCAAAAACCGTGGTTGTTAATGTGCTGGTTAAGCCTGCCATTAATCTTTCCAGCACCACCCCTACGATATGTAAGGGAAAATCGGCCGTGCTGCTGGCGGGCAGTAATTTTGTTTTAACCTACACCTACCTCACCACACCGCAGTTAACGGTTAACCCAATAACGGTTACGCCAAGTGTTAGCACCACCTATACGGTGAGGGGAAAACATCCTAACGGTTGCACGAATACCGCAACTACACAAATAACTGTTTTACCCAACCCGACACTGGTTACCTCGGCAAGTCCTTCCGTTATTTGCCAGGGTAGCTCGTCAACCCTGAGTGTATCAGGCGCGGTTAGTCAAACCTGGACACCCGGTGGGGTTACTGCCACTTCTGTTTTTGTTAATTCGCCAGCCTTTTCATCTAATTACACGGTAACCGGTACCGCGCCTAACGGATGCACCACTCAAGCCACACAGCAACTGGTGGTGTTAACCGCCCCAACCGTTACCATTAATCCTCCTTTTATTTGTAAAAATATTACCAATACCATGACGGCCGGGGGTGCTTCTACCTATACCTGGTATTTAGGCACATCACCCGTTACTACCTTGACCGGAGCAAGCATTACGTTTAGCATTCAATCGGCCAGCATGCCTTATACTGTTTGTGGCACATCGGCCGCTAATGGTTGTAGTGCCTGCACAATCGGCATGATCACACAAGGTACGGCCGTACAATTAACTGTGCCTGATGTGACACTTTGTACGAATTCAGGAAACTGCGTTACCGTTGCGGCCACCTCCACGTTGAATGCACCTATAAATTATACCTGGTTTCCTGGTGGCATGAACGGTTCATCGGCCACCATGTGCCCAACGGTACAAACCATTTACACGGTAAGTGCCACTTCGCCATCAGGTTGCCCTGCGGATGCTACCATGCCGGTTGTGATGGCGCCTACAAATTGTTGCAATGGCTCAGGCAGTTTAACACCGCTTACAGGTATTGGCGGAATACACCCACCCGGAGCAAGTTATTTTTTAAACAACTCGCAAACCTTAACTGCTTCCGCTTACTTTACAAATTCTGAAGTTTGGATAACGCCGGGAGTTTCTATTACGGTGCCCTCGGGAATGGAGTTGAGTATTCATGCCAGTCATTTATTTGCTTGCGGCTTAAATATGTGGCAGGGCATTGTAGTGAAGGATGGAGGTAAAGTAGTTACTCCAATTTTGATTCCTTGGCAGGGCAGCAGCATGATTGAAGATGCAATAGTAGGGATTGATTTGGATAGTATTACGCTTAACCATGCTCTTCCCTTCCCTATTGAATTGCAACGCATGATTTTTAATAAAAATTATATTGGCATTAAAATCAGTAATTCGGTGCCCGCCCTAAACGCAATAAGATTTGGAATTTACGGATGCATTTTTGCAAGCCGAAGCATGAGTTTTTCAACGTTTCCAAACCCCATGGGTTGGCCAAGCGCCGACATGGTGGGCGCAGGGCTAAAAGCGGTTAATTTCCCAACCACGGGTTTGGAACCCCCTTATATGCATATTGGTTTTCCGCAATACTTTCCTCAAACTAATTTAAAATTGCCTTATAATAACCAACCCGGACACATTGGCATTAAAATTGAAAACATTGGCAACACGGCCGGCATGATACCTACTTCCGGCGTGGACATTAACCAATCTGTGCCAGGACCCATACAGAATGATTTTAATTTGTTTGATGGATTAGGCGTGGGCATTGATGTTACGGATGCCAGCCTGACAACACGATTTAATGTGTTTCAAAATATGCAACATTACTTTACAGGAAATGCAGGAAGTGGCTGGTTTGGCGGAGAAGGTATTAGAGATAGTATTACGGGATTGATGAATGCAAAACTTATTTTAAATCAAAATTTCAGTGGTACACCGAGTACAAGTGAAGGCAATCGTTTTTGGAATTGTATGACCGGAGTGCGAGTTTACAACGTGTTTGATGTGTTGGTGAACTACAACATTTTCAGAAGCAATCACTCAGCCGGTTCGGCATTATTTCCACAATACATGGCAGGTGACTATGGCATTAAAATCGAGACTAATCGTTTTCATTTTTGGACGACGCATAACGAATTTAATAACCTCAAAGTTGGTTTGCATTTTAGCACGCCAGCCGTCACGCAAAATTACGAATTTCCGGGCACAGGCGTTACTGCGGGCATTTATGCGATGGATTTCGGTGTAGAACATAGTTATTTTGGTGCCAGAGAAACAAGTACTATTCCATACTCAGGTGGAATGGCAAACACACCTATCTCTGAATATATGAGTGATGGAATAAAAATTGAAACACCTAATACTATTGGTTGGTTTAATCCACCCTTACTTACACAAAGCGCATCCTGGGTAGTATTTAGTAAGTTCGATAGGGTTTTTAGAGGCGTTACCGTTAACGGTTTGGCAGATAGGAAATTTGGAATTATTGGTAATCGCATCCTTGTTGAGGATGATCATACCTTTGGTAACCCGGCCTTTGGCTATGGGATTTCTTTAAGTAA
>CALMND010000257.1 GCA_937868565.1 uncultured Bacteroidota bacterium
AATTAGGATATAAACTCTACATTCTATTTCTGCCTTCCGAATAAAATTAATTTTCCAGTTTTTTTGAAAAAATTGAATGAGTTCATACTCCTTTATCCTCCTGGGCCCCCATTCCAGAGGCTCAAATTCACTGAAGCAAAGTATGTAAAGATTTCCACCTGTAACTAGCAATTTTTCCAAGCTGGTAATATATTGATTTGCTTCTTTTTCATGAATGCAGTGGTATAGGCATGAATCAATAACGGTATCAAACAGTTTATAATTTCCTTTCAGGTTTAATGCATCATCCACCAAAAATGTTGCATTGGCGTCCTTAAGCTTTGCTTTATTTTGAGCTTTGGTTATTGCTTTCAGAGAGATGTCCATCCCGGTAACCGTTATTCCTTTTTTAGATATATATATTGCGTTTTCGCCCGTTCCACAACCAATATCCAATACATTACCCTGAAGTAGATTTGAGTTTACAAGTTGGGCTATTTCGGGCTGTACATAATCTATATCCCATCTTGGGATACCATCGTATAAGTTGTCGTAAAATTCTGAGTAATCCATGTTTTTTAAATTTAGAGTGAATTGTATCTTCCTGGTGAAATAATATTATTGGAATCGAAAAGGTTTTTGAGTTTTTTTACCGTTTGCCAGAATGTAGTTTTCTCGTCCACAATTAAATGCATGGTTTCTATACCGGATCTGAATTGTGGAAATCCGGCTTGAGCCAATTGGCTGCAAATGGCATTTACACATTGATGAGCTTTTTCTGTTTCGGTTTCATTTGATTTTGAAAAGAAAATGGTAATTACTATTTCAAGGCATCGGAATGAAATGCCGTTTAAAGATGTTGCAATAAACAAACCATATTTTTCTTTTATAGTTTGTAAAATCGTCAAAAGTGTTTCCACGTCTGCTCCCCTCATGGGGCAAAGTATATTTAAAATTTTTAAACCTGCTTCTGAATTATCCGGCTCCTTATTTTCAAGATTGCAATTTGTTTTTTGAGAAGGCCAATAGATGCTTTTGATAATGATATCTGTAGGCCTTCCTGAATTAAGATGTTTTAGTGAGGCTGTGGCTTCCATCAATGCTAATTGATGTTTCATTTGGAAGAGGCGCATAATTGTTTTAAGTGCAAAATTGTTGCCCGTTCCCATAAATCTGGGTTGAGCAATTCCATTCATTGCTTGCCTCATGCAGGCTATTCTCGCCTTCACTATTTTCTTTTTCCCCATAATGGTTCCTCCAATAAACCACTCACCTAATGTTATTTTTTCCAATACCTTTTCTGTTTCAGTAGCGTCAATATTTTTATGGGTGGCCAGAAGTTTCTGATATAACGCTGGAGTTGCCAGAGATAAAAATCTATTTTTGTCAAAGATGTGAGGAATCCCGTCAATTACTTTGTCTCTTAAAAGTTCCGAAAAAACATTAACAGCACTTAAAAGTTGTTTTGTATCAGTTAAACTCACAGTAAACGAAACCTGATATTCCGGAATGGCGAAGAGACTAAAAGTTGCCGATAATATAATTCCAAAATTGGATTGAAAGAAGAGGCCGTCTATTGCAGGCCCAATTCCATAACGGTATAAATCTTTGACCAAATTATTTTCGCTGCCCGCAAACCCTGTCTTTAGTATCTCACCATTTCCTGTTAGAATTTCCAAATTAATAATTTGACTTACTCTTTCACTATTATACGCAATACCCCGTTCTATAGTATTTCCAATTACGCTGGTATCGGAGCCCGATCCTGTAACATCTAAAAAGAAAGGAGCAGAGATAGAACTTAGATGATCCGATAGTTGTCTTTGGGTTACTCCGGGTTATATTACCGCAACCCCTAATTTTATATCTACAGAACATATTTTATTAAGTGAACCGAGATCAAGAAGGACACAATTATTTTGCACAGGCAACTTAGAACCCATTCCCCAGTTTTTCCCTGTACTTATAGGATAAAGGCTTGTTTTATATTGATTGGCAAGTAGAACAATTTTTCTGATTTCTTCAACCGAATCTGGTTTAAAAACTGCAATGATGTCCCGATTAAGTCCCGTGAGATTTTTCTGATAGGGGAGCAAATCACCATTTGTAAGTACTTTTTCAATTCCGAGAAGTTCAATTGCCTCTTCAATCATAATTATTTGGTTGTAATACTAAAAGTGGCTGCAAAAAACATAGTAACATGTGCAATAACCAAAGGAAAAATATCAGGAACGAAAAAATATAGTATTCCATGCACCACTCCCATTATTGCGGCTCCGGTCATCGGAAAAATAGAGTTGCTCCAACTTGGTGTGTTAAAAGCCTGTACCCAAACGAAAAGAACTAAGGAAACGATTATGGCCCATATTCCCTGATTTTTTAAACTACCGATTATTAAAGCCCTGAAAATAGTTTCTTCTATGGAAACATACAGGAAAATTAAAGCCAAAGAAGCTGGCAAGGGGAGAATTTTTATTGCGTTGCGAAATGAACGCATCCAGCCTCCTTGTGATATAATGTACCACTCTTCGTTTGTGGAAGGAGTTTTTTCAGGGAAAAGAATTCGGGTTAAACGCATCATTAAATCACTTACAAACATAATTAAAGACATTTCTGCAATCCCTAATAGAAGACCGAGGGGGATCATTGTAGCATTCCAATTTTTTGGAATTAAATCAGACCAGAATAAATTACTGATGAATACGAGTAAAATGAAAAATAGAAATTGCTGAACTCCGGAGCATGCAAGACGCAATGTTGCAGATATTTGCGCATGTGTGTGTTTTCCACTTTGGAAATAGTTGGATGTAAGCCAAGCCGTAACGCCCCCATTTATCCTGTGTGCCAAGAAGCCATAATAAAAAAGAATAAGGATAGTTATTATTAATATTGTCATGAGACCTTTTTAACGTGTTGTAAAGTAGCTCTTAATTTATTTATTTCCCATAAAACCCTAAGATTGAAGACCACATGAACAATTACAGCGAATAGAACTGAGCCGGTTATCAGAGTACCGAGTAAAGTTATAATCCCAAGTGGTGTTTTTGAGATTACATTTGGCCATCCAAACTCAATGTGTGATAAACTGAACCAAATAATATTAAACGCTAATGC
>CALMND010000258.1 GCA_937868565.1 uncultured Bacteroidota bacterium
GCGCATACTATCAAAACACCATTGTGGGCCACATTACCCGCACCAAACTACGTGACAACGCCGTGTACTATGATGCGGTGGCCCTCTACTCCACCAAGCGCGATGAGTTTCAGGAACGTATTTTTAACGGTATTGAAAAAGACTTTAAATCAAGAGGTTTAGTGTTGGAGCAATTATTGGTGCGTAACATTACTCTGCCACAATCGGTGAAAATAACCATCGAATCAAAAATAAACGCAGAACAGGATGCTCAAAAAATGCAGTTTGTGTTGCAAAAGGAAAAACAGGAAGCTGAGCGAAAACGTGTGGAAGCCCAAGGTATAGCTGACTACCAGAAGATCATTAATACGGGTCTGAGCGATCAGCAATTGCAATACGAAATGATCAAAGCCAATAAAGAAATTGCTACCTCACCCAACACAAAAATTATTATCCTTGGAAACGGCAAGGGAATGCCGCTAATTTTAAATGACAAGTAAGGAGCCTGCTGCCAAAGGACTGCTCTGGATTTTGGTTTCCTAACGTGTTTTCATTAAAGCGATTTAAACCCGAATACCAATTAGTGTAATGTCGTCCAATTGCTCCTTAGCGCCCATCCATTCGTCGAGCTCCTTTTTAATGCGAACATGTTGTTCAGACATAGTCAAGTGTGCAACGGATAACAACAACTCTTTGAGTCTTTTGTACATAAATTTTTTTCCATGAGGCCCGCCAAACTGATCCGGAATACCATCCGTAGTCGTATAAATAATGTCGCCTTTTTTGAGGTCAATCGTCTTTTGAGAAAAAGGCACTGTGTCACTTTTGTATCTGCCAACAGGCATTTTATCTGGCGCAAATACTAAAACATCATTATCGCGGATAATCCATAACGGATTATTTGCGGCAGAATATTCAAGGGTATTCTTTTCAAAATTGAAAACCATCAACGTACAATCCATTCCATCCCAGCCACCTTCTTTACTGCCATCTTTTTTCAATCTCTCGGTTATGGTTCTGCGGGTACGGTTTAAAATTTCAGCCGGCTCATTGGTACTTTCAATCGCCTTTTCGAGGCTGGTGATATTCAGCAAGCTCATAATTGCGCCTGGTACCCCATGCCCCGTGCTATCCGCGGTAACGAAAGCAAATCTTCCATCGCTTAAATTGGAGGCCCAATAAAAATCACCGCTTACAACATCTCTTGGTTGATAAAGGATAAAGTACTCGCTAAGGTATTTATTTAATAATTCGCTACTGGCTAAAAAACTTCTTTGAATTCGTTCGGCATAATATATACTGTCTTTGATTGCCATGTGTTTTTCTTCAATTACGGCTTTCTGATTTTCTATTTCTTTTTTCTGATTACCCAATAATTCATTAGTCTTTTGCGTTTTTTTATAATTCCTATACACGAGGCTAAGACTAATAACAATGGCAACGCCTGCGATTAAAGCTAGCCACAAGATTGTTTGCTGAGAGTTTATTTTTTCAAGCTGTCTAAGCAACTTTTTTTCCTGAACCTGTATGTCTGCTGTTTGAGATTCCAGTATGCCATTTTGTTGAAGAATTCTTTGTTGCTGGATATTCAATTCTTCTTTTTTTAAATTCAATTCATTTTCCTGAAGTTTATTTTGAGCAATCGTCAGATTTAATTTTTCTTCCTGAAGTTTTAATCTGCCTTCCTGAGTTTGTATGGCATTTAACTGGTTATTTATTCGTTCTTTTTGTTGTAAAATATCCAATTCCTGACTTTTATTTTGCGCCATTGACAGACTCAATTTGTCTTTTTGTCGTCTTAAACTATCCTCCTGACTATGAAAAGCGGTAATTTGAGAACTGATTTTTTCCTTTTGTTCAGAAATGCTTTTTTGCTGCTCGCTAAGCTGTTTCGCTACTTCAAGTAATTCATCATTTGACAGTACAGTTTCGTTATCACCTTTTTGTAATTTGCCAATAATTTTTTCAACCGCACTTCCCCACTTTTCCTGCGCTTGTTGATTCTTCTTTGTTTGATCCGGTTGTTCCATATAAACGGCGGCTAAGGTCTTAAAGTCCTCATGAATGTCTAATTCAGCTTTCTTAGCGAGATACGAATTGAAAGCAAATTGTAGCTTGTTGTCCACAATAATGAAAGAAATCATGGACTTGTGCAAATCAGGTTCGTTGTAAGAAACGACCAACACGTTTTTTTTTACCTTAGCAATATCGAAATTCTTGAAATTCGCCGCGTCAACATATAATATTTCTGATTGTGGTAGTTTTTTTACATCGCTGCCGTCTCCATATTGTATTATTTTCATAGGTACTTGCATAACCAGTTTGGTTGCTGCCAAATTATTTAAGGCATTAACTAAATCGGGATCTGCACCCAGCAATGCGACTCTGAATTCCTTTAATTGGTCGAAATTTGGCCACTCGATATGATTAACAAAGTTGTAAATTGATTGGGCTTTTATTTTTGCCAGATCTTGTTGATTAATTTTTGTAACTGCATTTACCCATTGTTCCTGTGATTGCCGATTTTTTTTTGCCTCATTAGGATCCTCGATATAAAAAGAGGCCAAAGCTTTAAAATCCTCATGAATGTAAAAACCAGCTTTTTTTGTTAAGTAATAGTTAAATGCAAATTTTAATTTGTTATCAATCACCATAAAAGAAATCATGGTGCGATATATGTCCGCTTGATTATACGAAATGACCAGAACGTTCTTTTTTACTTTCGAAATGTCAAAATTCTTGAAATTCGCGGCATTCACGTATAATATCTCTGTTTGTTGAATTTTTTTCACATCACTGAATTCACTAAAAGGGATTATTTTTATAGGCAATTGCATCACCAGTTTAATGGCCGCTAAATTATTCAGCGCAGTAATCAGTTCGGGGTCCGCACCCAGTAATCCTATTCGGAATTCTTTCAATTGATCAAAATTTGGCCATTCGATATAATTAACAAAGTTGTAGATGGACTGTGCTTTAAGCTTAGCTATGTCACGTTGGTTAGAGGGTTGAGCGGATGACAAACAGAATAGAAATACAAAAGGAAGTAAAAATATCTTTCTCATATCTTAAAGCGAATAATATGAATCATAATTAAATTGTAAAAGCAAGTTA
>CALMND010000259.1 GCA_937868565.1 uncultured Bacteroidota bacterium
CCATACTCATATTTATAATGAGCTTTCATTAAAAAGTTTTTTGTTTCATCACTTTTCAAACTATCCTTCATGTTTAAATGAAGTGATTGCATTTCGTACGCTTTTTTATGCTCTCCTTTACCTGCATATATCACCGCTAACTGGTATGCGGCTCTATTAATAATATCTGGGCTATCCATTTCTTTTCCCAGAAGTAATCCTTTTTGAGCGTATTGCAAGGCTTTATCGGATTGCTTTAATTCATCTAATGCAGAAGCCAGATAACAATACGCGGTAGCCTGGCCTTCTATTGAACCCTCCTTGATATAAAGTTCAAGTCCCTTTTGATAAGCATCGAGAGCATTTTTAAAATCTTTCTTATCGAAATAAATTTTAGCTAAACTGCAATAAGTTGTGGCCAACTCTTCAAAATGAGACGTGTTAGAGAGTTTTTGAAGAGACTTAGTGAAGTAAAAGTAAGCAGAATCTATTTTCTGTTTGCGTTCCAGAGCTCCACCCAAATTTGAATAAGAAACTCCTTGAGTGTACTCGTCTTTTAATCTGTAGGCTATGGAAAGCGACTGCCGGTAATAATTAATGGCTTGATCCAAGTCACCAAAATCGGAGTTTAAAGCTCCCAAGTTATTCAGGAGTTTTGTTATCCCTGCTGTATCCTTAAGTTTTTTGTATTCCATCAGGCTTTTTTCATACCACTCAAGAGCCTTAAAAACGTCACCCTTATAATAAAACAGGGCACCGATATTATTATATGCGTTGGCCACTCTTTCATTTAAATTTAACTGTTGGGCTATTTTTGAACCCTCTCTTTGCAATTCAATAGCTTTATCAAAATCGCCTCTAAGTCTTTGACTTCGAGCTTCTAATTCAATACAGGTGTGAATTTTTTTAAGATAAAAATTTTTTAATTCTTGAGAAGTAGCTCTCTCATAATTTTTTGATGCCAAAGGTTTTAATTGATTATGGTATTCTTCCCAACCTTTTTCTCTAGTAAGTGAAGCAAGCCTGGCCAGAATATTGCATTTTATTGTGTCGTTATTTGTTTCTCTGAGCTTGATTCTTAAAGAATCAATTTCAAATGACTGTGCAAATGTTGAGTCCGTGACAAAATAAAAAAGCAGAAATATGAAAAATATTCTGACTCTATTTCTTCTTAAACTAATCATGCCCTAAAATAGTGCTATTTACAAAATAAAAAAAGGGCTGCCATTCATTGGCGAGCCCTTGCTTTATTTAAACCCCTAATTTATTATTTGCTCACAATGATTTTTTGTTTTATAATTTGGTTGTCGGAACTTCCAATTACAAAATAAATACCAGTGGCCAGCTGGCTAATGGAAACCAGACGAGTATTACTTTCATTCAAAGAAATCAATTTTACCACTTGCCCCAGTTCATTAATGATAGACAATTCAACATCCACATGGGAAGCAATTGAAAACTCACCGTTATTTGGATTAGGATACATCGCGACAGCACCCGATATAGAATTATTCAGCGCGGCAATGTCGGTACAAGGAGAAACGTTTTGAGTAATGATGGAAGTGTTCATACAGCCGTTGGAATCCTTCCCGGTAACGGTATAAATGGATGTAACACTTGGAGAAATAGTAATGTTTGAGCCAGAACCTCCCGGATTAAACGTATAACTGGAGGCGCCATTGGCAGTTAGGGTCGCATTTTCACCGAGACACAAAACAGTATTTGTTGTTAATACGTTGATTGTGGGTAAAGGATTCGCAGTAATGGTCGAAACTGCTGTATTAGAACTTAGGCAACCTGCTGCGCTGGTTCCTGTAACAGAATAAGAACTCGTAATAATGGGAGAGACTACAGGGCCACTTGAGTAGGTATATGTGTTGGCACCACTGGCCAATAAAGTAAAAGAACCTCCAGAACAAATAGCACCGCTGTTTACTGAAACGGTAGGTAACGGATTAACACTTACAGTTGAAACAGCGGTATTAGAACCCAAACAGCCCGCAGCACTTGTTCCAGTTACAGAATAAGAACTTGTTGTGATTGGGGAAACTACAGGACCACTTGAGTAAGTATATGTATTTGCACCACTTGCTGACAAAGTGAAAGATTTCCCAGCACAAACAGCGCCATTGTTAACCACAATCGTTGGTGTTGCATTAACCGTAACGCTTGCAACGGCAGTATTTGAACAGGTTGTGATGCTGTTCGATCCAGTCATAGTGTATCCGTTACTTGCTATTGGCACAAAAGGAACGTTATTCACAACTCCGCCACTCCACGCAACAGTTGTGGCCCCTACAGCATTTAAAGTAATTGTTTTTCCCGAACAGGATGTCACGTTTGTAGCGGTATAACTTATTGGGGCCAAAGGCACTGTGAATCCAGATACAACGCCTCCAGGTGCTACCCAATTGGACACCGTACTGGTTAATGAAGTATTTTGAAGTGTGGACGTGACAACAGGTAATGCAGCGTTAGTTATCGTTGTAACAGCCGTGTTAGAAGCAGCTGCAACCCCTTGATTAAAATGATAGTTTACCAACAGTCCTGGTGCAGTAGATGGTATTTCGCAATTCATATAAGTGTTGATCTCACATTGTGTACGTGCAGTGTTCCAAATTCTAAATTCATCCAATTGCCCGTTTAGAAAAAAACCAACACCTGGCCTGGTGCCTAAATGCAGCGCAGTCGTATTAGAAACTACGGCCGTCGTTAAGCTATTTGGGCCAGATAGTGAGTATGTTACGTTCGCTCCATTTACGTACATTTTGGCTAGTGTCGCGTTTGGATTGTAAACGCAAGCCAAATGCACCCAAGTTCCGGGTGTAATTGTATTTAAACCACCGTCCAAATAAACACCTGTTGTGGGTATAAAACGAATATTATTATTTACGGGACCGCCAGTATGTATCTCCATTACTTCCGTACCTTTGCTTGTAATAAAATTAAGAGCAGTTCCAGACGCCCCCCATTTCAACCAAGTTTCTATAGTAAATTGGCTAACATTTAATGTTGGATCATGGACGGCTGCAGCGTAGTCATCAATTCCATCAAAAGAAAAGGCCGCTCCTGTTTGTGCATGACTGATGTTTAACGAGATAGAAAAAACACTTGCAAGCATTAATTTTTTAATAATAGTTTTTTTTAATTTCATCTTAATTAATTTTAGTTGATTATTCAACAAAACTAAATCAAGACAAAACTCCATACAATAGGGGTTTTACGCATAATAGCATATTCATAAATATTGCCTGCCGTTTTTTTATCCATTGCAAAATCCTGTTATTATCAGCCACTAAGTTTTTATTGAGTTAGGATTCGTTCCCTTCATTCTACGCGATTTAACGTTGTGCGAAATAAAAAACCCGAACAGAAAACTGTTCGGGCCTAGCTTCGTTTACAAAAAACTACTTAGCTAC
>CALMND010000260.1 GCA_937868565.1 uncultured Bacteroidota bacterium
AATCATCAATTAATTGTTTGTAAGCATATTTACTCCTCGTGCTGTCTAAATCCATTCGGGCAATTTTCGCTTTTGGAAATAATATTTCAATATCTTCTTCTATTTTTTCCGTACCCATGCCTTTGTATTGCAAATGGTTACTTCCACAAGCAGAGCAGGTCTTTGGGGGTGTAACCGAATAGCCACAGTAGTGACAAACTAATTTTTGTCTTTGTTTGTGATAGATTAAAGATACATCGCATTGAACACAGTGTGGTACATGTCCGCATTGTTTACATTCTGTATAAGGTGCAAAGCCGCGTCTGTTTTGAAATAAAATAACCTGTTGTTTTTTCCCTAAAGCATTTTCTATGGCTTCAAAAAGAGGCGGTGTCAAACAGGCTTTCATTTGATTCGACTTTTCAAAATGCGTTACATCGCAAACTTCAATTTTTGTTCCCCCACTCTCAACAAATTGTTTAACAAGATTTACTGTTTCAAATTTGTGTTGTAAAGCATTGTAGTAACTTTCCACCGAGGGGCTGGCACTCCCTAGTAGAATATTTGATTTGTGGAGCGCAGCCAAATACAATGCAGCGTCTCTTGCGTGATAGCGTGGAGAAGGCTCCTGCTGTTTGAAGGATTGGTCATGCTCTTCGTCCACAATAATTAAGCCTAAATTAGAAAAGGGTAAAAATAGACTCGAGCGCGCTCCTAAAATAATTTTGTATTTGTGTTTTTCAGCAGTTAGGTCGGGACTATTAGCGCCGAATCCCAAGTTCAAGCTGCTGACTGCTGATTTCTGACTTAAGACATTGTTCCATATCTCTACTCTTTCATTTTCGCTAAACCTCGAATGATAGACGCCAACTATCTCGCCAAACACTGCTCTAAGACGTGTAATTAGTTGTGTGGTTAATGCAATTTCGGGAATTAGAAAAAGAACTTGTTTGTTTTGAGAAAGCGCATCTTTAATAAGTTGAATATAAATTTCTGTTTTTCCACTTCCGGTCACGCCCTTTAATAAAACGGGTTTGTTTTTGACGAAAGCTAATTTGGCTTGATCATACGCCTTTTTTTGTATCGAACTTAATTCTTTATGTGTGTTTTTTCCTTTTTCAAACAGCAGCCTGCCAACTTCAAAATCCTGTTCAATGAATATGTTTTTTTTAATGAGCGAGTTAATCGTTGACGTTTCGGACTTCTTTAATAGCTCCGTTTTTTTAATCCAACCTTCACTTTTTTCAACAGATTTACTTAGATGCAAATAGTAAAGTACGGCTTCAGCCTGTTTGAAAGCTTTTTTTTCTAGCTGATTAAGGGTTTCATTTAGTTTGTTTTGAGTATGGTAGTCTTTGTTTAAATTAATGAATGGTTGAAGTTTCGGTTTAAACTTATGTTTTACATCTTCATAGATAACTATTGCATTCTTTTTGAGAAGATTATTTACCAAGGGTTGAACCGTTTTAATTTTCAGAATTTCAATAAGGTTTTCAAAATTAAGATTGCCGGAGGCGTGCAAGGCATCGATAATTACATGTTCGCGTTCTGTAAAAAACGTATGGTTAATTTCTTCAAAATTAAACTCAGGGTTGAGTTGTATATGGGAAGTGCTGCTTAGTTTTAGACCGGAGGGTAGCGCTGCGTTCATTACGTCTCCCGGATTGGCGCAATAATAAAAGGACAACCAGTCCCAAAATTTTAGCTGTAACTCGTTTACTATTGGCTCTTCATCCAAAACGGCTTCTAGATATTTTGCTTCGTAATTTTTTGGCGCATTTTCGTGAATGTGGTAAATAATACCAGTGTAAATTTTTGTTTTTCCAAATTGAACGAGTACCCTTTTACCGATTTTAATTTCAGCATTTAAATCAATGGGAACCCGGTACGTGTACTTGTTGGGAACGCCCAAGGGAACTATAACGTCGGTGAAATAGGTAGCACGTTGCATTAACTGATTAAATATGCGAGAACAATACCACCCGCCATGGCTGCCATTTTTGCAATATTGTATTTGTGATGTTCGCTCGTTTCAAATAAGATTGCAGTTGAGATGTGGAGAAAAATTCCAATAACTAGGGCATATGCACAGTGACTGTACACCTCATAGTTGTTCAACCCGAAGGATTGTAAGACATAACTACTTAAATACCCAAGTGGTGTCATAATGCTAAAGAGAAGTAAAACAAAATAATTCTTAGTTTTTTGTGTACTATGCTCTTTTAATAAAGATACAAATGCCAAGGTAATTGGTAAATTATGTATTGCCAAGCCAAGTACCAATTGAAAATTGATCTTATCAGAATCAAGTTCATTTGGGTCGTAAACCGGCAGACCCTCAAGAAAAGAATGCAACGAAAGTCCAATAATGATCCCATATGGAAGGTGTTCCTTACATTCATGGCTATGCAAGTGAATATGACCATGCTCAATACCAGTACTAAACGTGTCTATAATCAGTTGCAAGCAAAAGCCTAGAACGATGAATAAGCCGATTTGTTTAGCGTTTTGATTTATAAATGCTTCAGGCAACATGTGCATAATGGAAATGGCGAATAAATATGCCGCGCTAAAAGCTAGCAAGAGTCTTAAACGGGTCTGTTGTATTTGGATGCCAAACGCTGTAAAACCTGTTAACAAAACCGGAGCAATTAGAAGGAGTATCACCAAGACTGGATTCATTTTTCTTGCTTCTTAAAAAAAAGAATTAAACGTTCTGAATGCAACACATCGAAGTTTTGCAACTGATAATTGCCAAATATATCGCAGATTGTCAGGCCCGCCCGCCCGGCAAACTCTTCGAAATCCGATTTTTTTAATAAAGAAACAGACTCTTCAAAATAATAATCTTTACCATCTTTATTAAATTCAATTCGCTTTAAAATGGCTTTTTGGGCAATAGTTTTTTTTATATGGAAAGTTACCTCGCCTCTTTGTTCTACGTAACTAGGCTTAATGGTCTCTTGTATTTTATCAACATTAAAAAAATCGACAACAAACAAGCCGTTTTCCTTCAGGCTATTGGCAACGTTTTTAAATACAAGATAATTATCATTAAAATTTTTGAAATAGCCTATACTGGTAAATAGGTTAAAAACAACATCAAAATAATTTAATTTGAAGGGTGTTCGCATGTCATGAACAAAAAAGTCAAGCTTAGCGGTTGAATTTGTCATCGCTTCATGAATATTGTTTTCTGAGAGGTCTGTGCCTATTACCTGAAATCCTTTTCGGCCAAGAGCCAGCGAGTGTCGGCCTCTTCCGCAAGCTAAATCCCAAATAAACGCATTGTCTTTAAGTTGAATTTTAGAGCAAAGGTTATTAATAAATAAATTTGCCTCTTCCTCATTACGTTTATCATATAGCAAATGATAATAGGGGGAGTTAAACCAATCAACATACCACTCTGCTTTAACCATGTTCTTAAAATTACTAAAAATAAAAACCACCAAACAGGTTTGGTGGTTTTAAAAGTCTACAAATAAATAATTATTTCACCTTTGCTTTAATAAACTGGTGCTTTTCGTACTTTTTGCGGCCTAATTTCCAGTCACCTTTATATTTTGGCCCGTTAACGCCTGATGACTTTTTAAATCTTACTTTGGAAAGAGGAACTCCTTTTTCTTTCAATATGGCTTTCATCGCTTTCTCGAAATTAGTAGCTCTGGTATTTGCAAGGCCTTTGTTTCCGCCTTTACCTCTACGCGGTACCCTTGATGCGCTGCCCTGAATTGTGATAGTAATGCGTTTTTTGCTGCCCGCTTTTTCTACTACACTTTCAACAAAACGCATCCAGCAGGCCTCCTCTACTTCCACATCATGTTTATTGTAGGTGAAGTAACGACGGTAAGTACCAACTTCCCCACACTCACTGTCACCAATTGTAATTCCACTTTTAGTGACCACTGCATTTTCTTCATAACTGATGTAAAGAGTTTTGGTAATGCGCTTTCCTTCTCCAATCGTTCCAGTTGTGAAAATTTCTTTTTCCGAAACATTAGCTTCTTTGTTCGCTATTAACTCATACTTCATTTCGGGACTTAATTCTATTGCTTTCAAAGCGCCCTTCGAGTCCGTATAACCTTCATATTTTTCCCCATCGCCATCCTGCAAAATAACGTGGGCGTTAGGTATGGCTTTTTTAGTTTTCGGATGTTTAACAAAAACATCGAGTAACAATTCTTTAGAGGTAAATTTCTCTGACTTACCATCTAAATAAAGAATCTGATTAATTATTTTGGCTGATTTGATACCGTAGGTTGAAATTTCAGCCGGCGCTGACGTCTTGCCATCAGCTTCTGCATAAACACTATATTTTTTATCAGGTTGTAAAACTACACCATCATATTTTCCCTGCGCATTAGCTGTGTAAAATTCTTTCGGTGGACCCAAATCTTCCCGTAATATTATTTTAGCACCAGGTATAGGTTTCTTAGCTCTATTGTTATTTAAAACAACTGTATTAAGTATAATCGCTTTTTGTTTAACTTTAATTCTACCGATAAGTTTAACAGGCTCAAGATTTACTTCACGCTTTATTTCTTGGTAAGCTTGTTCGTTATTTACAAAAACATCTTCATTGTAAAACTCTTCCCCATCATCTGTTTGATACGAAAAATTATATTCTCTTCCAGGAGGTAAAATGGTGGAAAAAGTTCCATTAACAATTTTAGGTCTATATGTTCCTATGATTTCGTTAGTTTGTTTATCCGTCACCAGAATCATAATATTCTCCGGTAAAGTTTCTCCTTCAGCAGGGATTAGTTGTCCTTTAAATAGTGCTAAAAAAGTTTCTCTGCCTTCTGCAATGGTAATTTTGTATATGTCTTTCTCACCGTAACCACCTGCTTTAGCAGAAGAAACGTAACCCCTTTTTCCATCTGGGGATGTCACGTAGAATACATCATCATCTGTTGTATTAATTGGGTAACCCATATTGGTTACATTACCAAACTTATTATCTTCATTGAGAGTTGAGAACATGATATCATAACCACCCATCGATTTGTGACCGTTTGAAGAGAAGAAAAAAGTTTGACCGTCGGGATGGATAAAAGCACCGTCTTCATCGTTCTCTGTATTAATGATTGGCCCCATATTTAAAGCCTTACTCCATTTCCCATTAGGCAATTTAATACAGCGATAGATGTCCTTTCCACCGTATCCGCCGGGTCTATCAGAAACAAAAAAGAGGACATTGCCATCAGCACTCAAGCAGGCATGAGTTTCCCAATAAATAGTATTAATATTGGATCCAAAGTCTTTAATTGGGCTCCAGTCCTTACCGTCAAATGTGGTATAGTAAATATTTCCGTCGCCATCAGGATTTTTATTACTTGGGTCGCTTTTATAAACAATTAAAGTTTGCCCGTCCGGAGTTAAATTAATAGAGGCTTCATGACCAAAAGAGTTTACGTTTTGACTAAGTGATACTGGTTTACTCCATTTATCATTATCATCTTTATATGATACTACAATGTCTTCAAAATAAGCTCCGTCCTCATCCTTATTTCCGCCGGTGGAAGTCGGTCTACGCGTTGTATAAATCAAAGTTCTTTCATCCGCACTAAGCACTGGACTAAAATCAGGCCACTCTCCATTAATGCTATCTCCAAGATTGGTAATTTGAACGTTTACGGGGTGCTTCACCATCTCGATAGCTAACCGGGTTGTAGCAACCTCTTTATCAATCATTTTAATGTATTCTTTATCCTTAGGGTCTACTAATTTCCTGAACGCTTCATATTGAAGTAGCGCCTCATCAAATTTATAATTAATATGAAGAGCCTGCCCATAGTAAAAAAGGGCTAAGGGAGCCGCTGCCTTTTCCGTGGGCTCGTCAACAACATATTTTTTGGAAATATTTTTGCTAGCTTTTTCAAGAAAGCGCTCAGCTTGCGCTTTCTGTAAAGCAGAGCTCAAATAACAAATACCTAACAAATAATTAATGTTAGCCGAAGAAGAATCTAGCTTATAGGCTTTTTCGAAATTTTCCTTGGCTTTACCGAAGTTGTTTTCTAAAATAAGAAAGGAACCTTCCCTAAAATAGTCTTTATAAGTGGCTGTTTGTGATATTAAAAGTGATGAAAAACAAATAGATATTATCGCAAGAAATAATTTCATTATAAATTTTAAAAATATGTAGCAAATTTAAAAGTTTATTTTAGAATACAAAATCTCATTTAGTTAAATGTCTTTTTTTTGTCAAAATTTATTTATCCATTTATCCAACCAGGATTGCTTAGAATGAAGGT
>CALMND010000261.1 GCA_937868565.1 uncultured Bacteroidota bacterium
TGTCCATTTGCTTCCAAAATCATCTTTGTCGCTGTAGGCTCCCAAAATGAATTTAAACTATACCATAATGCAGGTTTTAGGCCATATTTCCTTTCTGTTTCGCATACCCTTAAGAGTTCTTCTTTAAAAATCTTTTCGCCGTGTTGTAATGAAGTATAATGCCAAATTAATTCCACTTTTCTTGCTTTAAATGAAATAAGATTATCAATGTTTATTGTTTCAATATCTTGTAGCTGCCATGAAATTGCCCTTTGATATCGGTTATAATGATTATGTAAGTACCTTTTTGCCAGTTTTGTGTATTGATGCCAATGTGATTATTGGATGCGGTATATGTTTCTGAGTTTATTTGTTTGCCTCCAATATCATAAATGGATAATTGGATAGCTGGTATTTTGCTTTCAATAACATCTATATAAACTAAGTCGCTCGCAGGGTTTGGATAAATATTCATCTTTAGCTTTGTAACGTCTGTTTCCCGGATAGAGGTAACTATATTAGACGTACTTGAATTAATTACCCCCTGTCCAATGCTGTTTGTGCCATCAGTTATTGTTTTTACTACAATTTCACCAACGGTAAAACTTATTTTAGCATTACTTTGATTCATACTTGCTCCGCTGGCCGTGACTGCTGAAGATTTGATGTTTTGCGCTTGTATAACATTCGTAGCAAAACAAATGATAATAAAGTATGGTATAAATTGCTTCATGGTTATTTTGTATATATTCCAGAAAATTTAGCGCCTGCGAAGTTTTTATTATTATATCCTTTGCTGATGTAATATGAATTAGTGGTTTTAAACGTACCACTGACTATATTAATGATAATACTGAATTGATTGGTCGTTATATTCTGACATGTAATATTTACAGTTGGATTCTGAATGTAAGATTCATTATTACTTCTGTTTAAGTATATATTACTAACAGTTTGGTTAGGTGTTGTAAATGATGTACCGCCGGATGGCAACGAAATATTGGTGTAATTTGCGCCGCTAAACCTATCATTAAGATAATTTAAGATACAGTCTGAGTAAATGGTATTACTTATGTCTACGGAATCATTATTATCAATACTTATTGAGTCAATTCCCCCTCCTGATAAATAATTGATAGCTCCACCATAGTAGCCATATAGTTTATCTTCCTGTTGGAAACAAGTACTTATTGTAGTGAAAGAAACTTGATTTCCATATGATGTACCGTTTGTATTTGTTGCAAATGCTCTTAAATAATATTGAGTCCCAGGGTTTAAGTTACTGGCATTAAAATTATATGTACCCAAATATCCGCTGGTAGTCATTAATAGGTTAGAAATAGTCGGGTTAGGTGCAGTGCTTAAACAAAGTCCTCGTGTTAATATTATTTCTCCGCCATCATTAGTTACATTACCTTGAAGTGTGGCAGTTGTTGATGTAATTGAAGTGGCGCTGCTGGTAGTTACAGTAGGTTTGCTACTTCCTGTTGTTCCAGCCGGCAATTTTACAAAGCCACCATTAGTTAAGAAAATAGTATCATTCCTGATGCTTAAAGTTTGTAATTCATTTGATGAACTAGTGTCATGATCATAACTGCTTAATGGTACTTTTACAAAGCCGCCATTAGTTAGGAAAATGGTGTCTTTTCTTACGCTTAGAGTTTGTAGCTCATTAGTTGAACTTGTATCGTGGTCAGTTGTACTAATGGTAGTTCCTGAACTTTTAGCATATAATGCATAGGGTACACTTAGGAGTTGTGTTGACCCCATTGTTACAAAGTTAGTACCGCCTGTTGCATCTAAACCTACTCTAAGGTAATAAGTATCATTGCTCCAATCAATTGTAGAAAAATTACCGTTTTGTACGGCGCCTGTACCAACAGCAAGATTAAATAAACCTAAAGCATCTGTGTTGGTGAAATGATTTTCTTTATAAACAACAGTACCGGTTACTGCACTGCCTTTTAATATACTTAGTTGTACGCCTATAGTTTGATTAGCAATTGGGTTATTGCTTGCGTTTCGTGCAACTCCACTATAATTAAATGCCTGTGGTGGTGCTGTTTGTGCTTTTAAGTTTAATGTTAAGACTAAGAAAGAAAGGATTGGTAATAAATGCTTCATGGTTTTAAGATTATTATTTTAACATACATTTTTTATAATTTTTTATAAATATACTAACATTTAAAAAAAAAACTCTTTTTTGATGTTTTATAATTCATGAGTTCAAATCATAAATGCAATTAAAAATTTCAAACATAGTGGGCTTTCACCCACTATATTTGAAGTGCTTAAACTTAATTGCAATGAATCGTACATTTAAACAACTCACCGCGGAGCAAAGGTATCAAATCGCGACCTTATTGTCAAAAAAATTCAGCCAAAAACAGATTGCACGCTATATTGGCAAGAGTGAATCCTGTGTCAGCAGAGAGATCAGCAGGAATAAGATGTACTCCGGCAAGTATGATGCAGCAAATGCGCATCAGTATGCTGTGTTCAGGCATCAGACTAAGCAGAAGCATACGAATTTCACCTCCTCCGTTCAATTTCAGGTAGACCATCTTTTAGGGCAGGGGTTGTCCCCGGAGCAAATCAGCTGTCGCCTGACACTGGAAGGGAAGCCTATGGTCAGCCATGAAAGTATTTATCAGTATATCTGGAAGAACAAAAAACAAGGCGGTGAGCTATACCAATATCTTGCTCGCAAGCAAAGAAGCAGAAAAAAGCGTGGGAATAAGACAGCACTCCGCCTTAGTTGGTGTTCTTCACCAACTAACTAAAATCCTCCTCTAACGCCCTGTGCATATCTTTCTCTCTTCCTAATCACCAAATAATCAACCAACTATTCCACACCCTTAATTCTTAACTTTCCGCTTTCCAAATTCCGTTTATATTTGGAACATGGCAAAGCAGTCACCACCCTTCCCGATAGAAAAAGACATCAACCTCGAATGGTTCGATGCCGAAAAAGCCGTCTGGATGCCATACGCAGACCACGGACTAAATGCCACCTTTAAAGGCCTGTTCAGCGACGTAGTAGTGGAAGACATAGACCTTGCAAAACTACTCAATCCGCGCCCCAGCAGCACATTCGTAGTCCGCGTAGGCGGAAACAGCATGAAAGACGAACGCATCACCAGCGGTGACAGGCTCATCATCGACAAATCACTGCCCTACGAAAACGGCAAAAAAATAGCCTACTGGCTCAACGACTTTCAGGGATGGACCGTAAAAACACTATCCATCAGAAACGACGGATATTGGCTCATTCCCGCCAATGCCGAAGATACCAGTCTGTTCGAATACAAAATTCAAGAGTACGACATCCCCTGGGGAATGGTAACCTGGATATTACACAACGAATACCACAGAAAATAATGTTCGCCTTAGTAGACATAAACGGTGCTTTTGTAGCAATGGAATACGTCTTTCGCCCCGGCGATAGAAACAAGCCTGCCGTAGTCCTCTCCAATGGCGACGGATGCATCATAGCGGCCAACAAATTAGCCAAATCATTGCCCGGATTTGAAATGTACAGCCCTGCATTCCAGATGGAAGAGGTCTTAACCCGAAACAACGTCCTCC
>CALMND010000262.1 GCA_937868565.1 uncultured Bacteroidota bacterium
TATTTTATCGCCTTCTTTGTATTTTCTTTCTAAAGCATTGGCCTCCAAATGGTAACCTATGCCAATCAACTGTTTCAGGCGTTCAATTTCAATATCACGTATTACTGCAATTTTTCCTTCGCTACGCACAAAGTTTACTACACCTTGGGTTTGTAGAATAATTTCTCTTTGATTATCTTCACTTTGCACAAAAACGTAACCATTTAATAAAGGCATTTCTACCATGTTCTTACGGTCGCTCCAAATTCTCATAGTCTTAATAAGAGGCACATACGCATTAAATTTTTTTTCGGTTAACAAAAGCCCTACTTTCTTTTCTGTGCGGGATTTAACGTATAGGGCATGCCAGTTCATATGATAATTAAATACTTATAGATTTTTTTATTTCATCCAATCACAGCTTCGCCTCCTCAGTCCCATACCTAAGTTTGTACTTTGAATATTTAACCGCCTCTTTCCCTACAAGCCAAAACTTTTTTTGGCATACTCCGGCTTTATTGCCTGATGTTAAATTATTATTAATTACTTTCTATTCTCCCTATTGTATTGGCACTTTATCAAACGTGACGTGCTCATAATTAGTTTCAACGGCTCCAAATCAGCAGTGGGTGCATACCTGGTTCTTTAATTTTTGATATGTCGAACTCACTTACCCCAAAATGTACAAATCGTATTTTTTTTCCAATTTTTTTTTCAGCTTTCTCTATTTGTTCGATGAGAAAAGCCTTATTAAGATTGTCTCCAACCAGCACCAGATCAATGATATTGGTTTCTTTACCACGACTCATATTGCCAACCAGGTAAACTTTTTCCAGATCCCCAATTCGTTGTAAAACGAAGTCAACAACATATTCTATACCTACCATTTTAAGGATAATACTGTTAATATCCTTAAATAGCGGGTGTTTGGTGTTTACCGAAAATATTTTTTTATTGCCTTCGCTAGCTGAGGCAAGAAACCCCGCTTTCTCAAATTTGTTAAGTTCCAGCCGAATGGCATTGGTGGACTCACCAAATTCCTCTTCCAAATTGCGTAAATAGGCTGTGTTTTTGCTATTCAGAAAAAACTTGAGTAGCAGTTTAATTCTTGTTTTTGAAGATATTAATGTTTCAATCATGTTGAGTAATAAAACTACTCATTTTACAGGTAAAGCTAACGAAAAAAGAGAAGAATACAAAATTTACTTTCTATTAAACAGATTGATTATCAGAATTTTAAGTTTAAATTAAACGTTTAAAAATAGCTTAAGTTAATTTTTACTTGGAGTTGGATTCTGAAGTAATTGGATCTAATTAATGCTATTAAATTCCAAATTTGACTCTGGATTACTATCCCATGTCTTCGAAATCCTTTGAAACGAATTGGCTAATGTTTTGAATACAGTAAACCATTCTCGACTAGAAGTTGACACGTTTAAAAACGGAAAAATGAAATTTTTACTTTTTAACACCGAGAATCCTGAGTAACGGAGCGACACAGAGGTTTCGGTATAAACTCTGTGGCTTTGTGCCTCTTTATCTCTTTGTTTAGATAAACGGTTTATAGAAACTGGAAGTCCGATAAATATCGGACTTGCGAAGCGCATAGTTTCAACCAACGACTGAGACCAATATAACGCGTTTAAAGTCTGACTTGACCATGAGTTGACCTACGATATTTTTGTATTAATTACTACTGAACAAACTCAAGTTTCTAGATTTCAAGTAAACTTTAAAAGAGATTTATCATAAAACAACTATATTTACTTGCTCCAGATTTAAACCCGCATGCCACAAACATAATTGAACATCATTAATTGTAAAACCGGCATCCTGCTTTTACGCGCAAAGCGTTCTTCCCTGATAGCATTGACAGTTTTTAGTGTTTTGATTGATGGCCGAAGAGGAATCGTGGTAATTAACAGATATTCCCGAAATGCTTGTGTTTGGTTTTTCAAGAGGATGCTAATTTAAAGAATGTTTTCGATTCTGGCTTTTTAAATAATTTCGATTCTTCTTGCCCAAACTTTATTTTACTTTTCAAGTTTATTCTTACTTTTTTCTTACTATTATTTTGCAATTTTATCTTTGGATTTTCTTTAAGATTTATTTTGATTTTTTATAAAGTCATAGTGAATATAAGGAATAATATATTTTGGTCAATAT
>CALMND010000263.1 GCA_937868565.1 uncultured Bacteroidota bacterium
CGGATATGCTAATGAGAGATAATATTTATGCGAAATGGATAAAAGTACCATTAGCGGTAGTTGGGTTTAACACAACAATTACTTACGAAGACAAGGGTAATTGGTTTACGAATATTTTTAAATAACATTTAGTCCTAAAATGAAAAATAAAATTTTAAACTCCTTCCTAATTATTACTTCGCTTTTCGGATATCTGGAATGGAGTGGAAACAATCATACATTTCTATTTCAGGCAGAAGGCGAAATTCTTTCAAAATTATTTACAGATCTTACTTCAACTTTACACCCATTTACAATATTGCCTTTGATAGGACAACTGATATTGATAGTCACGCTATTTCAAAACAAGCCAAGCAAAAACTTAAGTTATATAGGCATAGGATGCCTGGGGATTTTATTGATATTTATTTTTGTGATAGGGATAATGAGCTTAAACTATAAAATTACTATCTCCACAATTCCATTTATAGTCCTGTCGATTATTGCCATTAGGCACTACAGAAAAATAAAATAACCATTGACTTTAGCCGGGAAAGGTGAACAATAACATCTGTCTATGAAATTGGCGTTTCTTTACTTAAATGAACCTTCTAGCTTGTGTCACTATTTGTGGTAGCTTGGCGTTTTAGTCACTATATCAACAAATCTAAAATCCTTACCCGGTTAAAACACCAACGTAAAAACACTTCCCTCTCCTTCCAGAGATTGTACTTGTATATTTCCCTTGTGCAACATCATCACCTGTTTGCAAAGACTTAGGCCAACACCGCTACCGGTTTTTTTTGTGCTAAAAAAGGGAATGAATATTTTGTCGATGACTTCGCTACTAATGCCGGCTCCATTATCCATAATCTTAATGGCAATTTTGCCGTTGCTTCTCACTTCTGCAGTAATTACAATTTTAGGATTGGGTCTGTCTGCAACTGCGTCGATGGCGTTTAACAACAAATTAATCAGCACTTGCTCTATTAAACTCGCGTCTGCTTCCAGGCTTAAGAAAGGGTCGCGCAAAATAATTTCCAGATTTATTTTCTTTTGCTCTAAAGAAGGTTGCATTAAATGCTGAACATGCTCAAAAAGTTCGATCAACAAAACTCTCGCCATGTTAGCTTTCGTTATTTTACTCAGACTTCGGTAAGTCTCCGTGAATTTTAACAAACCTTCGCTACGTTTTTTAATAGTATTGATTCCTATTTCAATATCGTTTAAAGCTTCCTTAGAGTTACCTTCTTGTTGCACAGATTCATGAATACGGCTCTTCAAAGTTTCTGCCAAAGAAGAAATAGGCGCCACGGAATTCATGATTTCATGCGTCATCACGCTGAGTAACTTTTGCCAGGCCTGCGATTCACTTTCATCCAATGCCTCGTTTATGTTTTGAAAAGCAATAAGTTTGTATTTTTTATTCTCGTTCTCGAACATGGTAGCAGACAGGAGAATTTTGTAATTATTTTTCTCTTTGGTAATGGTACTTACAAAATTGTCTCCCACCGCTAAGGCAATAATTTGTTTGTAAAGTTGAGAATTTCTTTTCTCGAGTGAATGAATGGTCTTTAAGTATGGAATGTGGACTAAATTTTTCAGAGATTCGTTCATCCATAAAACCTCTCCGCTCTCTATATCGTATGAGAGAATGCCCGTATCCACAATTTCCAGAATTGTTTTTAGATGTAGGTATTGCGTTTCTTTTTCGCGACTAATAACTTTAAAGGTTGAATTAATTTCGTTAAATCCGCTTCGAAAGGGTTGCAATTCGGCAGGTGCTCTTTTCACTTCAAAGTATCTCGAAAAATCTCGGTAGTGAACAGATTCCACAAATTGTTCTATTTCCTTTTGGGCCTTTTTATGGTAGTTGTAATAGTCATAAAATAAATAAGCGATAATCGGCAACAGAAGTAAATCGAGCAAATACCATTGCTTCACGAGTCCCCAGGAAAGCAGCAAAAGCACAGCAAACATGAGTGCAGCCCTTATTAATATGTTCCATCCGAATCCTCTATATGTCATACTTACTTAATCTTCTATACAAGGCGGTGCGTGTAATTCCTAATTCCTTTGCCGCTTTGGTAATGTTGCCATTATTTTTCTCGATGACTCTTAAAATGGTCTGTTTTTCAATGGTACTGAGTTTTGTTTCGTTTTCTTTATCACTATGATTTTTTGCGCTGGATTCTATGGGTGAAAAAATAAGATCTTCCGCTTGTAAGACCTCATTGTCTGCCATAATAACCGCTCTTTCAATGATGTATTGCAGTTCGCGCACATTACCAGGAAAATTGTATTCCTGTAATCGCGCTAAAGCCTTATTGCTAAGCTGAGCTTGCGGCTTAAAATATTTATTACCGTAAAACTGAATAAAATGTTTTGCCAGTAGCGCAATGTCCCCTCCCCTACTCCTTAACGGCGGCACCATTATTTCTACTGTATTAATTCTGTAGATTAAATCCTTACGAAATTTGTTCTCGTTCGCAAGCTCGGCCATGGGCATATTCGTTGCGCATATTAAACGAATATTAACGGGCACCGAAACATTAGTACCCAATCTGGTAATTTGTCGGTTTTGTATAACGGTTAGCAATTTGGTTTGCTGGTGCAGGGAAATGTTCCCTATCTCATCCAAGAAAAGAGTACCCTTGTTCGCAGATTCGAAGCGCCCTACTCTGTCTTCACGCGCGTCAGTAAAGGCTCCTTTCTTATGCCCAAACAATTCACTCTCAAATAATGTTTCAGTGAGCGCGCCGACATCTACTTTAACGTAGGCCTCCACAGATCTCATTGAATGTTGATGAATGGCTTTGGCTATTAAATCCTTACCCGTTCCATTCTCTCCCAAAATTAACACATTGGCATCCGTTGGTGCCACTTTTTCAATCTTGTTAAAAATATCCCTCATCACTTCACTTTCACCTAAGAGACCGAGCTCGTCGTATTTTTTCCCGGCACTGGAAACTTTGCTCGATTCCTTTTTATTCAGAGTATCTTTTATGGAGTCCAGCAGTCGTTGATTATTCCAGGGCTTGATGATGAAATCGTTTGCTCCTTCTTTAAGAGAACGAACGGCTAAATCGATATCAGCATAGGCCGTAATCATTATTACCGCAATATTTTGTCTTATCTCTTTAATGCGCCTAAGCCAATAAATACCCTCGTTTCCGGTATTAATGGAAGCATGGAAGTTCATATCCAGTAATATGATATCAAAAGAATGTTTCTTCACCAGATTTAATAAATTTTCAGGATTCTTTTCTGTGATGACTTCTCTCACTTCTTTTTTGAGCAATAAACTAATAGCCGTGAGAACATCTTTGTCGTCGTCTAAAACCAGTATACTCGCATTTTTTAAATTCATTTATTTGTGGTTGTAGCTTTTCATTTGTACTTCTTACCATAAATATACCAGAAAGCTAAGTAACTCAACAGAAAAAAGTTATAAAACAAGTGTCCAAAAAAAGTGTATCAAAAACGAACGCTCTATGTGCGTTTGTGACGCAACTGTGCGCGTACTTGCATTGTAATTGTTTCATTATCAAGGACTAAAGACAATGGCATGAAAATTCGAATAAATGAGCTGTAGTTGTTCTAAATTAGCATGGCCTTGTAGAAAAAAGCTGCAACTTTCAGGGTCATGCTTAATTTAGACTTAACAACAAACAAAAATCAAACGACGGAATGGACAGAGTTATTCAAAAGAAAAAATGGACCGTAAAAAAAATCACAACCATTGCTTTCATTTCCGCGATCGTGCTGCTCATCGCTATGAGTTTTTATTTTAGCTCCGGCAAATCCAAACTCAATGTAAATACCGAACGTCTTACCGTCAGCGAAGTTAAAAAGGCATCCTTCAGAGAATTCATTCCGGTTAATGGAATCGTCTTACCCTTCACAACTATTTATTTGGATGCTATTGAGGGTGGTCGCGTGGAAGAAAAGTATGTAGAGGATGGTGCCATGCTAAAAAAAGGTGATCCCATTTTAAAACTTTCCAATACAGATTTAGAGCTCAGCCTTGCTAATCAGGAAACACAGGTTTTTAATCTACTCACTCAAATGCAAATCTCGCGCAATGCGGCTACTCAAAATACGATTATGAAATTAAATCAGGGTACCGATGTGGACAATGCGTTTAAAGAGGCTGAACGTGTTTATAAAATAAATAAACGTTTGTTTGAGCAACAGGCCATTTCTGAACAAGAATTTAAACAATCCGAAAATAATTATACATATGCAGTTCAAAAAAGAAAACTCACCGACAAAATATTATTGCAAGATTCAGTTTCCACCAGTCAGGAACTAGGACAAGCGAAAGAATCATACAAGCGCACAGAAGAAGCTTTAAAAATTATGCGCAAAAAAGTGGAAGATTTGATTGTAAGAAGCCCAATGGACGGACAATTAACCTCCTTAGATGCAGAAATAGGTCAAAGTAAAAATAAGGGAGAACGCCTCGGACAAATAGATTTGGTAAGTGGATTCAAAGTGAGAGTTGAAATTGATGAGCATTATATTTCGCGAATTTTTACAGGCTTGATGGGAGAATTTACCTTTTCAGGAAAAGATTACAAATTAGTCATCCACAAAGTTTTTTCTCAAGTCAAAAACGGCAAGTTTCAGGTGGACATGAAATTTGAAGGAGAAGTTCCAAAAGATATTCGCCGTGGTCAAACCCTTCAAATCCGTTTAGCATTGAGCGACGAAACGCAAGCGTTACTCCTGGCCAAGGGCGGCTTTTACCAACAAACAGGTGGTAACTGGGTATTTAAACTAAATGATAACGGTACGCTGGCTTACAGAGTCGATGTTCAACTGGGACGACAAAATCCAGAATACTACGAGGTACTGAGTGGATTAAAAGTAGGCGATAAAGTTGTAACATCAGGGTACGATAATTATGAGAATACCCAGGAGTTGGTTTTGAAAACGGAAAAATGAGAAGCATTTGGAACCTTTTTACCAAAAAAACACTAAGGGAACATGGGTGGCGCCATACCGCTAGACAATTATCGGAACTGGTGCCTAAAGAATAAAAAATAAGCAATAAACAATAAAAATAATATGATAACGGTAAACAATCTTGAAAAAATATACAGAACGGAAGAAATTGAAACAGTAGCCCTGAATAAAATTTCATTCGAAATAAAGGAAGGTGAATTTGTAGCCATCATGGGGCCTTCGGGCTGCGGTAAGTCCACACTCCTTAATATCATTGGTCTGCTGGATGACTTGGACGGAGGCACCTTCATGTTTAACAATACTGACGTTTCAAAATTTAACGAACGTAAACGCGCCGAAATGCGTAAACATAATATTGGCTTCGTTTTCCAAAGTTTTAATCTCATTGATGAACTCACCGTTTTTGAAAACGTGGAATTGCCACTTATCTATACTGGTGTAGGAAGCGTAGAACGGAAACGGAAAGTAGATGAAGTACTGGACAGAATACAGATTGCGCACCGTCGCAACCATTATCCTCAGCAACTATCTGGTGGACAGCAGCAAAGAGTGGCCGTCGCCCGTGCTGTTGTAAATAATCCGAAATTAATTTTAGCCGATGAACCCACAGGAAATTTGGACTCGCGCAATGGGAATGATGTGATGCAGTTACTTACGGATTTAAACGAACAAGGCACAACAATCGTGATGGTGACCCACTCCGAACATGATGCGCGTTATACTCATAGAATTATAAATATGTTAGATGGGCAAATAGTCACTCAGAATATAAAGATTTAAGAACTTAACGGAATTATCACTGCGACGAAGGAGCAGTCTAAAATGACGAACGACAAACAGAAAGGAAACCAAGATGAAAGCCACGTCGCGTTTAAAAATCAATAATAGAAATTCAATAATTAAAAACTGAATGGATGCTAAAAAATTATTTTAAAATAGCCTTTAGGCAATTATGGCGAAACAAGAGCTTCTCCATTATTAATATACTGGGGCTCTCGGTTGGCATGGCTTCTGTAATACTGCTAATACTTTGGATACAGAATGAAGTTAGTTATGATAACTTCCACACCAAAAAAGATCGGATTTATGAATTG
>CALMND010000264.1 GCA_937868565.1 uncultured Bacteroidota bacterium
AAACTGTCGGGTGAAATAAAACCAGGATAATAAAGATAACTGTCTAACAAAAATCCAAGCACCGTAATAAAGTATAAAGCAATTAAACTGTTTTTTTTCATTCTTTCAATGTTTAATGCCATTCTATTCTATATTTAACAGCTTTTTATACAATATTTTCATGTCGTAACAAAGTCTTGTGTAGCTGAATTTTTTTATCACTTCTTCACTCGCTATTCCTGCTTGGGCATTCATTTCTTCAAAGTTGTTAACGGCTAAGAGCAAATTGGCTTTAAAGTTTGCCAAATCTTCCGAAGCCGACAACAAACCACAATCCGGGTGCAAAATATCTCTAATTCCACCAACATCTGTTGATATAATGAATTTGGAGGCCGCTTGCGCTTCAATTAAACTCACCGGTGTGCCTTCGTTTTTTGAGGTTAAACAAACCAAATCCAGCCCGGCCAAAGCCACGTCCACTTCATTAATCCAACTTGTAAAAATGATGTTTTCTTTTAAGTTTTTTTTTGAAGCATCTGTAACTGACTTAGCCGCAATATAGTTTGTTAATTCCTCTCTGGTTTCACCATCTCCAATTATCAGAGCTTTTATTTTTCTGTTAGCTGAATTTAAAACAAATTCAAAAGCGTCAATAAATAAAAAATGATTTTTAATAGGAGCTAATCTTCCAATGATGCCAATAGCAATTTCTTCTTCCTTTAAATTGTATTTCTTTCTGAAGTCTTTTCTTTTTTCCTGAACATTTTCCGTGAACCGTTTTAAATCAAATCCAAGTGGAATCACATGCGTTTTTTCTTTAGAACAGACCTCATATTTTTCAGTCAGTTCTTTTTTCTGAATTTCGCTTATGGTCACAATCGCCGTGCTTTTTCGGGATAAATAACGTTCTATCGCTTTAAAAATTCTGGTTTTAAAAGGAGAAAAATAACCGTGAAAGGTATGTCCATGAAACGTATGAACAATAATAGGAACGCCACAATGTATTGCCGCCATTCTTCCAATAGCACCGGCTTTGCTAGCATGCGTATGCACAATATCCGGCTTAAACTCCTGAATGATTTTTTTAATTTTTTTGTACGCATAATAATCCGATAATGGATTGATACTCCTTTGCATCTCGGTAATTATTAAAGGCTTTAAACCAAGTGACTGAGGTATAAACAAAGAACTTTGTTCCCCTTCCTCTTCCGGTCCGCCAATTAACAATGTCTCAAAATCATTGGTCATGTATTTACTCAGGTAGGAAACGTTGTAACTTATTCCACCTAAATTAAATCTATTTATGATACGCAGTACCTTTGGCATTGTTTTAATCAAAAAAAACCTCGCAGTTAATAACTATCGGCTCTGTTGCGAGTTCTGGGTTACTACCAGCTCAATAATCAGTTACTAAAATTAGTACAATTCATGGCTCCTATAATCCTACAAGCTATAGCGCAATTAGCAAGGTTATTAATCCGGTAAATATAGTTTTTTGAGAGTTTAAAAATAATTAACTTAGTTGCATTAATTGAAAAGTTTTAAGCATATATTTTTTCTCACTAACTTTTTATGGGCAGCAATTTGCTCCTCACAGCAATTAAGATTTAAACAAATAACGAGCGAAGACGGTTTAAGTACCAATTTCGTAAAGTGTATTATTCAAGACGACAAAGGCTTCATGTGGTTCGGTACCCAGGATGGCTTAAATAAATATGATGGATTTCAAATAAAAGTTTTCAAAAACGACCCAACCAACGCTAACTCCCTCATATCATCTGATATTACAGCTCTTAAACAAATTAGTCAGGACTTAATTGTTGTTGGAACAAACGATGGTATAAATTTTTTCAATCCCATAACCGGAAAATTTTCCATACTCAGCAAAGCTCCAAGCGGAATAAAACGCAAAATTAATACCATCACCTTAATAGATAAAGATAATATTCTGGTTGGCTCTGACGAAGGTCTTTTTATGGTAAACCTCAAGGACAAAACGGTGAAGAAGTCTTTTTTTTCCGAATCGGAAAAAGTAATCATTAAATCTGTTCAGGATATTAACGGTACAATTTTCGTTGGTACCATGGAAAGAGGGCTATGGCGTTTAAAAAACAAACAAGAAATTGAAAAAGTAGAATTGATTGTGCCCGATTTTTTAAGTATTAAGAAAATCTCGCTCGAATCAATAACCCATATTGAGCATTATGCGGGTAAAATATACATTGGGACTTATGAATTTGGTATTTTTAAAGTGGGAGAGAACTTCGAAATAGAATCAGTTATTTCCTTTGCCACACAAAATGAGAACTCTAATTTTGTGCGAGATTTTGTAGCCAAGAACAATAAACTCTATGTTGCTTCTGCTTATGGAGTGTTGGTTTATAACCTCATTACCGAAGAAGTAAATTTTTATACTAAACAGGACGCTGCTTTTTCCATTAATTCCAATCCGAGTAATTGTATTTGTCTTGATAACCAAAATAATTTCTGGATTGGAACGGATTTAGGAGGAGTTAATATTTCTTTTTTCAGATCTCTTAAGTTTCCCAATTCAAATCATAAATACGAAACCGCCTTTGAAAATATTTTTTCTTTTGGTGAAGACGAGAATGGCGCCACAAAGGTAGGTGGCGTAAAAACATTTCATGAAATTAATTTAGAAACAGGTAAAACAACCGACCATTCCAAGTTTTTGGAGAATGGTACGGCTTTGTGCATGGTTCAGGAAAACGAGAATGTGTTTTGGATTGGTTCCTGGGGAAATGGAATTTACAGGTACGATAAGTCAACAAAAAAGACAACTACTATCTTAAGTAACCAATTAGGTGGCACTATTGTGTGCCTTTTTATCCGCGAAGGTTTTATTTACGCGGGTTCGGTGGGTGACGGTTTATTTAAAATAAATTTAAGAACATTTGAAGTAACACAATTTAACGAAGAAGACGGACTCCCTCGACCTGGAATAAATTCAATATTTGTTGACAACAAAGGAAACGTTTGGATAGGTACTTATGATGGAGGTCTGGTGAAAATGAAAGGTTTTGACAGCAACGGGAAACTACCCATTGAAAAAATTTATACCAACACTGGTAAACCTCGTGAAATTGCCTCCAATGTTATTCTCTCTGTTAATCAGGACAAAAACGGATATATATGGATAGCCACTTCTTCAGGCCTAAGCAAGCTTATGTCCGATGGAAGTTTTTATAATTTTTATGAAAAAGATGGCTTAGCCAGCAGCTATTTATACTCCTTATTAAAAGACAGTTTGGGTAATTTTTGGATGAGTTCTAATAACGGTATTATTAAGTTTAATCCACTCCAAAATGAAAAAGAAATTACGTTTAAAAATTATGGAACAAAAGATGGTTTGGTAAACACGGAGTATAACATGGGAGCTGCATATGTTGCCAAATCTGGTAGAATGTACTTTGGAGGCGCCAAAGGCTTTAATTGCTTCCGGCCAAGTCAAATCAAAGACAACTTACATCCCCCGAGTGCGTACGTTATTGGCTATAAACGGGGAGGCAATGATGTTGAAACTGATTCCTCCATCATTTACAAAAAACACCTCAATCTTAACTGGACAGAAAATTATTTTCAGTTTGAATTAGTGGCTTTGGATTACACCGACCCGAGCAAAAATAAATTTAAATACAAACTCGAGGGATATGATAAAGATTGGTCAGCGCCTACCAATGTGCGTTATGTTTCCTATACAGAATTGCCAGGTGGGGAATATAGCTTTAAAGTAAAAGCAGCCAATAACGATGGGATATGGAACGAAGAGATCTATGAAGTCAAAATTACCGTTGTGCCACCATTTTGGAAAACGAAAACTTTTTACATTTTACTTTTCACATTTGGCTTCCTTGGTATCTATGCATTCATTCAATATCGGACTAGAGCAATTAAAAAAGAAAATAAAATTTTAGAAAATAAAGTAGCCGAGCGGACAAAGGAATTGGAAGAGAAAAACCGTGACATTACCAGCAGTATTGAGTATGCCAAACGAATTCAGGAAGCTATATTACCTGCTAGAGACCACATATTTCGTGAACTCAAAAAAATATTTATTCTCTACAAACCCAAAGACATAGTTAGCGGGGATTTTTATTGGTTCACCGAAAAAAACGGAATCAAAATTTTTGCGGTGGTAGATTGTACAGGACACGGCGTACCAGGAGCATTTATGAGTATGATTGGCCACAACGTGCTCAACCAGGTGGTGAAAGAAAGGGGAATAACTGACCCCGCAGATATACTCAACAATATACATAAGGGCGTGCAATCTGCATTGCGACAGGGACATAATGAAATTAAAACCAACGATGGGATGGATGTATCTCTCTTAACTATTAACGAATCAAAAAAAGAAGTGAGATGGGCGGGAGCAAATAGACCTTTGATTTTATTGGCAGCTGATGGTTCATTTAATAAAATAGATGGAAATAAATTTCCTGTTGGAGGCGCGCAAACGGAAGGAGACAGAGTATTTACGACACAAATAATCGAAACTAAAGGTCCAACTATGGCCTACATGTTTTCTGATGGGTATGCCGACCAATTTGGTGGGGAAAAAGGTAAAAAGTTTATGTTAAAACGGCTCCATGAATTGCTCGGAATCATTCACTCATGGGATTCTGAGCTACAAAAAAGCGAACTGGAGAAACATTTTGAAGACTGGAGAAGAACTCATGAACAGGTGGATGATGTTCTAGTAGTTGGTATTCAAATATAGAGGTGAGTGGTGAATGAGTTGTAACACTAATCATATTTGTGTTTTTTACGATTTGCCCTAATTCCGAATCGATTTTTTTTTAAGTCAGTTTAATACAAGCAATTCTCTTCCTGTAAAGAGTAGAAAACCAAAGGCTCATCTATATGGCTTGTCGATTGTTAATTCTCGCTTTACCCTTTTTTACTTCAACGATAGCTACTTTTCGTGTGGTGAATTTTTAGGCAAATAAGTCCTTCAGGTTTTATACTATTCTTCGCTGAGCTTACATTTTGATTTCCTATAATTTGTTTTTACCTTGCAGTCCTAACACATTAACTAGTCTAAATCCGATGAAATCAAAATCTAAAAAATTATCAAGCACACTTATTGCGGCCTTTATATTTCTTGCAGGTTTAACGGCTCATTCACAAAACGCGAAATGGTACATTAGTTCCAGCACGGGCCAACCCTGGGGCTCATCATCAAATGTTAATGCTATGAACACGGCTTTTGGGGCTGGTCAATGGAATCAGGGTTTTTTTCAGAACATTGCCAGCATGTCCTCAATTTGCCAGCCCAGCACCTGTACGATTTTTATTGAGGGTGGAGACGGAACTACCACAACATTTGCAACTTTCCTTCAGGCAAACTTAACCATCCTCCAAAATTGGGTGGCTGCTGGAGGAAATTTATTTATAAACGCTGCACCAAATGTTGGTGGTAATGTAAATTTTGGATTTGGTGGAGTTACTTTAAATTATTCAGGAAACACTTCAGATTCTCAGGGTAATACGGCTCCCGGTATGAATTTACATCCCATTTTTAATAGCCCCTTTACGCCTGCGGGTTTCGCTTATACGGGTAGTTCCTTTTCTCATGCCTACGTTACCGGCGGCGGCATAACCTCGGTAATCGTGGGTAATTTGGGTTTAAATCCTTTACGGGCCTCTCTGGCCGAGCTCACGTGGGGTGCAGGGAGAGTTATGTTTGGCGGAATAACAACCAATAATTTTCATAGTCCAACCCCAAATGCACAAAATCTCACTGCGAATATTTTAAGGTATTTAAATGTTTGTTGTGTTCCCGTTAATTTTAGTCCAACTGCTACTCAAACAAATATATGTAGTGGTACTTCAGTAACAATAACAGCAGGAGCCGGTACTTTTACATTTAATCCGGGCGGTATAGTTGCACCCTTCCTGATTGTTGCTCCATCTGTAAACACGACCTATAGTGTGAGTGCAACGTCAACCACTGGGTGTACTTCAACCAAAACAGTTAGCATAGTGGTTAGCCCAGCCCCAAACGTTTCGTTTACCAATGTATTTCCTTCTTCCTTGTGTTCAAGTCCAACAATCAATGTAGCTTTTTATGCATCGGGAGCTACCAGTTACACGCTATTACCGGTAGGTGCTAATGGGCCTTCACCCTTGTTTTATGCACCGTTTGCCACAACTACTTATACTTTAGTCGGTTCAATTGGCGGCTGTAATTCACAAAACAATCCAACTATTACCGTACCCGTGAACCAAAGTCCCTTGATTACAATAAACAGTGGCTCTATTTGTCAGGGAAGTTCTTTTACCCTTAACCCTTCAGGTGCCAACTCCTATACCTTTCCAGGTGGATCTCCAGTGTTAAGCCCCGCTTCATCCGGAGTTTATTCATACACGGTATTAGGCACTAGTAATGCAGGATGTCAAGGTTTCGGTGTTAGTAATCTAACGGTAAATCCCTTGCCTACTCTTAGCGCTGCTGCCTCTCAAACAATGATTTGCGCCAAAGAACGAATCACTATTAGTGCACTGGGGGCTAACTCCTATTTATGGAGTAATGCAGCTACAGGTTCATCCATTAGCGTTGCTCCTCTCGTAAATACCGTATATACAGTAACCGGAATGGGTTTAACAGGCTGTACGAATGAAGTAACAATTAGTATCATAGTTAACTCGTGCACAGAACTAAAAGATTTAAAAAGTGATGGAGGAAATGTAACGGTTTATCCAAATCCCAATGCTGGTGTTTTTGTGGTTCAAATTAATAATTTAAATAGGTTTACTAGTGCTGAAATATTTAATTCGGTTGGACAGCTCATTATGCAAGAAAAAATCGATTCGGAAAAAACAACCTTTTATCTGAAAGAGTACCCAGCGGGTTTATACTACATCAA
>CALMND010000265.1 GCA_937868565.1 uncultured Bacteroidota bacterium
GTTTCGCAGAAATTTCCTGAGATTGATATTTACCTCCCCAGTCTTCCACCAAATAATTCATTTGGGCTAACGTTTCTTTTATCTTTTCGGGATTTGCCCCCGGCTTGTCAATTTTATTAATCGCAAATATCATCGGTACACCCGCAGCCTGAGCGTGATTGATGGCTTCTTTTGTTTGCGGCATGATGCTATCATCTGCTGCTACTACAATGATAGCAATATCTGTTACTTTGGCACCTCTGGCACGCATAGCCGTAAAAGCTTCGTGACCTGGTGTGTCTAAAAAGGTAATACTCTTTCCCTCAGACATCTTTACATTATATGCCCCTATGTGTTGTGTAATTCCACCGGCTTCTCCTGACACAACATTGGCTTTACGAATAAAGTCCAATAAGGATGTTTTACCGTGGTCAACGTGACCCATAACGGTTACGATAGGTGGACGCGGAACTAAATCTTCAGGAGAATCGTTATCTTCTTTAATAGTTTCAAGATCTTCTGCTGTACCAAACTCTACTTTGTAACCAAATTCTTCGGCTACAATAGAAATTGTTTCAGCGTCTAATCTTTGATTGATGGAAACAAATAATCCTAATGACATGCAGGTAGAAATAATCTGAGTTACCTGAACATCCATCATTTGAGCTAGCTGGTTTGCACTTACAAACTCAGCAACCGTCAGTAACTTTTTATCTGCTTCTGCAATTACTGCTTTTTCGGCCAAACGATCTCTTACTTCATCACGTTTTTCACGACGATATTTTGATGTTTTAGACTTGTTCCCCTTTTCACTTAAACGCGCCAAGGTTTCTTTAATCTGTGCCTGAATTTCTTCTTCTGTTAATTCGTGACGAGGCTTGCCTGGCACAGTAGGTCCGGGTTTTTTTGCCCGAGGGTCGCCATATTTTTCTTTCGCTCTTTCGCGGGCGATTGCAGATTGTTCTTTACCAACTTTTTTTATCTCCTCTTCCGTTAATCCGCCTTTGCGGATACGTTTCCGTTTTTTCTTATCAGTTGCATTATTATTGGCAGGGGGTGCCTTTTTAGGGCTCTCTTTTACCACAGGTAATACAACTCGTCCAAGAATCTTTGGACCTTCTAATTTTTCATATTTAGTTTCAAGAAACTCCTCTTTTGGTTCTTCTTTTAAGATGGCAGGCTCGGGTGTAATCGGTAATTCTTCAACAGGATTCTGAGTTTCCTTTTTAGTCTCTTTATCTTCAGACTTCGTATTAATTCTTGCAGTATCTTTTTCTTTCTTAGTTTTTTTGTCTGGCTTGGTTTTCAAATTCATTGCATCCAAGTCGACCTTTCCTAATACTTTTGGGCCATCTACTTGGTCAATTTCCTGTTTAATCAGCGGCGCTTCTTCAATTGAAGCTTCTTTCACATTTGTTTCTGTCTTTTCATCTAATGGCTTTATCGCCGTTAAATCTTTAATAACAACAACATCCGTTTCTTCGTCTTTTACTTTTTTAGATTTAAGGTCATTGAGAACAATTGTTTCGCGCTTTAATTTATTATTGCTTTGCGCAACACTTTCGGCTTCTTCGCGAGCAGATTTGTCTCCCGAAAATTCTTTCAGCAAGAGGCGGTATTCCTCATCGCCAATTTTAGCGTTGGGATTACTTTCCGTTGGGTGACCCTTGGATGCAAGGAATTCAACAATTTTCCCTAAGGAAAGATTGAATTCTTTGGCCACTTTGCTTAATCGAAGTGTTTTAGCTCCTTCTGACATATTTTATTTTAAAGTTCTTAATCCTACAATCGTAGCTTTTACAAGGAAAGCTAAACCCTTTATTCTTCAAATTCAGCGCTCAGCACTTCGCGAACGCTGCGGATTATCTCTTCATCCAAACCAGTACGACGCACTAGTTCTTCTTGGCTAAGTTCCAGCACTGCTTTAGCTGTATCACAACCTATCGCTTTTAATTCATCAATAATCTGCCCCTCTATTTCATCCGAAAATTCCTCCAGGTCAACGTCTTCTGTTTCTATGTCTATATCTGTATCTCGGAAAACATCAATTTCATAACCCGTCAATTTTCCTGCTAATTTAATATTAAATCCGCCTTTTCCAATGGCTAAACTAATTTGGTCAGGTTTTAAAAATACTTCTGCCCTTTTCGACTCTTCATCTATTTTTATAGTTGTAATTTTTGCAGGGCTCAAAGACCTTTGAATCAGAAGGTTTGAGTTGTTTGTAAAATTAATTACGTCAATATTTTCGTTTTTTAATTCGCGAACAATGCCGTGAATTCTCGAACCTTTCATTCCCACGCAAGCTCCAACCGGGTCAATCCTGTCATCGTAACTTTCAACCGCAACTTTGGCTCTTTCTCCCGGCTCGCGCACAATTTTTTTAATGGTGATAAGTCCGTCAAATATTTCAGGAACTTCCGTCTCAAACAAACGCTCCAAAAACACAGGAGAGGTTCTGGAAACGATAATGGAGGGTGTTCCGTTTTTCATTTCTACTTTAGAAACTACCGCTTTAACGGTGTCGCCTTTCTTGAAAAAATCAGAAGGAATCTGCTCCGTCTTTGGTAGCAACAATTCATTTCCTTCGTCATCAATTAACATGATTTCTTTTTTCCAAACTTGATACACCTCAGCTGTAACAACATCCCCAACCTTTTCTTTGTACTTGTTGTAAATTTCGCTCTTCTCCAGTTCCAGAATTTTTTGAACAAGGTTTTGTCTTACCGATAAAACAGCGCGGCGTCCAAAATCTTCCAATTTTACTTTTTCTGAAACATCTTCTCCGATTTCAAAATCATCTATTTTTTGAGCAGCCGTAAAACTTATATGCTTATTCTCATCATAATCAAAAGAATCTTCAGCAAATTCATCATCAACCACTTTGCGGTTTTTGTATATCTCTACGTCGCCTTTATCTGGATTAACAATAATATCAAAGTTTTTGTCCGATCCATAGCGTTTAATAAGCATACTTCTGAACACATCCTCAATAATACTCATGAGTGTAGCTCTATCAATATTTTTTATGTCTTTAAATTCCGAAAACGATTCAATTAGGTTAACGCCTTCCATAGCTTTTTAAAATTTAAGTTTAATTTTTGATTCTTTTATTTGATTGTATTTGATGATTTGATGTTTTATTACCGTTATTTTACCTTTACCAACGGGTTTATTTTCCCTTTCTGTATATTCCAGTTTTATTTGTTCCTCATTGCACTCCACCATGTCTCCTTCAACACTTTGGCCATCGTTTAATTTAATTTCAAATTTACGCCCTAAGTGCTTTGGGTACTGACGTGGTAAAACAAGTGGTGTAGTAGCTCCGTGAGAACTGACATCCAAAGCAAAGTCCTCCTTATCTCTGTCCAAATTACCTTCAATTGCCCTACTCAGAGCCACACAATCAGCTATGGTTACACCGTTGTCGCCATCTACAAACAAATTGATTTGATTGTTTGTGCCAATTTTTATAGCGGTCACAAAAATGTTTCCACCATTTAAATGCTCGTTAGCCAAATTCAAAATATGTTCTTTTGTTATCAAACTTTTTCTCAATAAAATAGGGGACTTTTTGTGTCCCCTACCCTTGCGATTTTATTTTCAGGGCACAAATATAGGTATTTATTTTCTTCTGGCAAAACAAAAATTAACAGAAATTATCATTCCGCTTACCCAACCTTTGGGTTACTTAATTCGTTTTGATGTATAACTAGGAGAAAAAGTTCTCAAAATGGAAAAGAAAACCTTAAAAGTAATTGTAATTCTTGTTGGACTCCTTTTTTTAAATATTGAGGCCGCTCAGGCTGGATTAGTTCACAAGTTTAAACTATTTATTCGCACCGAACTTTCTGACTCACAGCTGCTCTATACTATCGGGGCTTTGGGTCTAACTGGCTTTTTAATATATATAATTTTTAGTCCGGTGCGCATAGGTCATGAAAAATGGTCTTGGTTGAATTATTATACCTATAATCCTAGACGTCAAAACTACCATAACAAAAGACTTATTGTCAGCCGCATATCCGGTATTCTTAAAAACACTTGAATTTATTCACGGGAATAACGACGGTGTTAGCTACTTATTTCATTAAAATTCAGTGTTTTAACAAAAATAAAGCTCAATTTGCCAGTTAAAGTTTTGTTTTAGCTCGTATATTTTTATTTTTGTGTCGAATTTTAATCTAAAAGATAATGTCTGACATTGCAAACAAAGTAACATCTATCATCGTTGATAAATTAGGCGTTGATGAAAAAGAAGTAACCCATACCGCAAGTTTTACCAACGATTTGGGTGCTGACTCACTTGATACTGTGGAGCTTATCATGGAATTTGAGAAGGAGTTTAATATTGCTATTCCGGACGAACAGGCTGAAAAGATTAGCACGGTAGGCGATGCT
>CALMND010000266.1 GCA_937868565.1 uncultured Bacteroidota bacterium
CACATTCAAGAAATTACCACCCGACTCCCTCCGGTCGACGCTTATGTTCATGGCGAATGTACTGGCAATTACACCACAGGAAAAATTGATCGCCTACGGCGAAACCCGCAAGGAAATCATACTTCGCGGAAGCACCGTTAGCGGCACAAATGCTCCGGCGTTTTTATCAGATTCGGAGATTACACTCTCGCCCAATCCTGCGGGCCATCAAATACGGCTGGAAAGCCGGGAAACGCTGATCAGTCATGTAACGATCAGCGATGCGAATGGTGCTTTCAGGCGGGAAATTGACTGGAAGGTTCCAGCGCCAATAGTGGAAATTGAACTGGATAAATTACCGGCGGGCACCTATTTCGCCCGCATTATTTGTGAAAAAGGGCTGCTGGTGAAAAAGTTTGTCGTGTTTCGATAGGTGCTTGAGTTAGTGAGGCGGTGACTTCAAGTCTAATGTCGTCAACTTAGTGATATGAGGTGATCATACCACCCTTCTAGAGTTCATTGAAAATCTCAATTTATGTTTTCGTTTTCGGGGGTAAATCCTCCCTGGTCGGATGGGTTCCCTATGCTTAAGGATCAGCGTGATCATTCGCTTATAGAAAGTCACTGGTTTTTCTTTTCCGAAGAGCATTTTAGGAATTTCGTCTTTTATAAGCCCAGCTGCAATGGATCGATTGATTTGATATTGGTGTTTATTGGCCTTCGATCGTTGTTCTTCTTCTAATAGTTCTTGGGCGTCTTCGACGATAAGTTGCGTAAGGTTGGTGAACAAGGTGCTGGCATAATACTCTTGTTGGATGCCTTGTGGCAGTTTGGCCGAGAAATTTTCAATCTCTACCCGATTTTTGTCAAAATTAAAAGACACTTCTTCTCCCCAGCGACAGCAATACAATGCGCCAATGGAAGCAGCATCTAAGTCGCTTGCTGGCACAGAAGTGAGCAGGCAGGTCTCCTGTCCGTCGGGACGGACAATGCGCACCCCACGGACACAGAGTTCCTGGGGGGCAACCCTTCCATGTACACGCTTCATGCGGCTCTTGCGGAAAGAATCTGCTGCCAGAATGATATGTAATGTAGCCTCTTGTTCCTGGCTTTTCATAAACGCCGCCACTTCACGGCAAAAAGTAGGTGGGCAGCGAAAGAGAAAGTCTGCCTCTGCTTCAACAAGATCAATCATCAGCGGAAAAGAAGGATAATGCATGTCCCCAAGCAGCAACAGACGCGCTTGCTGTACCTCTCTGAGCAGTTTGAGTGCTTTTTGCCAAACCTCATCGAATATACGTATTTCCGCAGTGTTGTACGAACCAAGTTTTGAAGCCACGGTCAACTGGTTCAGCACGTCCCATATTTTAACCCCTTTGGCCATGCATAAGGGCCTTTCTCCTTGACCATTGTCCGCCACCCCAAAAACCTCCCGGAGTTCTTGCTCCCAAGGCAACTCGTAGTCCGATCCATCGCTCGCCAAAAGCAGATACTTCTCCCTGTACAACCTAAAGCCTCCAGCGCTGTAATAAGCCTGGATAAACGTGTCATTTAGATCGATAAAGGCTTCAGGCTTCAACTTGTACCTTGCTTTACTAAATGCTTGTTTACTGGCGTCCTGGCCGTAACCAAAAAACTTTTGCAAAAACTTGGTCACTTCCACACCAAGGCTTTTGCTGATGTTATTCAGAATTAGTAGTGTCACGGTGACAAAGTTAAGCGTTCGGTTCCGGCAAAAAAAAATTCCTTGGGATCGATACGCTTCCTTGAAATAGGGGCTGGTAAGGCGGTTTTTTACAGCTTCCATTATGGAAATAGATTTCTTATTCATTGCGGATTTCTTTGACCGAAAAATCCAACAGAAAAACCAAGATTTTCAATGAACGCTCGAAGGCTTCAGTCCATATTCGAAAAACGCGAACCTGTCGAAAATCACTAAGTTGACGACATTAGACTCGAAGTCACCGCCTCAATAGGCAAGCACTTAATTCCCACTACTCACACTTTCCTTTTTAGCTTTATACAAAGCCCCCTTTTCCTTATTGCCCGTCATTAAGTACATATCACTGACATTTCCGTAATACTTTGCCAGGTCTTTATGCGTTGGGCCGAGTTGTAAGATCTTGTTTTGCAGCGCTTTATCATAATATTCCAGCGCCTTGGCATAGTCTGCTTTGTCCTTGTAGGCATTTCCGAGATTCGCATAGCTCTGGGATACTTCCGGACTGGTTTTCCCAAACAGTTTTTCACGGATTTTCATCGCTTTCAGGTGCGCTTCTATGGCAGCATCGTTGTTTTTGTTCCTGAAATAAATGTTCCCGATGTTGCCGTAGCTCGTGGCCACGTCGGCGTTGAATTCGCCCAGTTTTAAGAGGCGGATAGCCAGCGCTTTGTTGTGGTAAAAAAGCGATTGCTCATAGTTTTCAAGACCGCCATAGAGTACGCCCTGACTGAGGCAGGTGGTGGCAATGGTCAGGCTGTTGGAATCGAGTGAACTTTGACCAACAAACAAGGCCTTTTCAAGGTATAACTTGGCCGTTCCATAGCTGTTTTGCCTGATCAGAATATTAGCTGCCTGCGTGTATGCATTCGCTTCGCCGTCAGCATTAACAGCTTTGTGGTATTCCACGGCGGCCCGCAGGTAATACACCATGGCGCTGTCGTTCTGGGTGTTTTTCCGGAATTCCTCCGCTATTTTCAGGTATTGATCGGGTAGGGCATTGTTTTGCGCAAAAAGTGATGCTGTGATGCAACATGCGATCAGAACGGAAACACTATTTCGTAGCATAAATATAATTTGATAATGTAGTCAATTAAAAATAATACTACCCGGACCACTTGATGCGGGTTCGAATCGTATGCAAAGAAAATG
>CALMND010000267.1 GCA_937868565.1 uncultured Bacteroidota bacterium
CTTTCCTTGCCATTAAAGGTGAAACGGTAATCTTCACTGCAAGTTGCTGATAAATCCCTTGGCGATATTTTTGTAGGACCGTTCACAGGATTAAAAGTATGAATTATTTTGGTAGGATTATGAAGGCTTGTTTTATTTGTATAGAAGAGCCATCGGAAGGAACTTTGAGGAGATAGCGGCAAACTTTAGTCCTGCGAGGGAAATCCTGGCATTTTATTCAGTGTGTAGTTGTTGAAAGTATGTTGAGTGGTTCTGAAGGCTACACTTTTTTTAATCAAAAATTGCCTGACACTATTTGGTTAATGATTTGTTCGCTCTTCAGTTTTTTCAAACCAACTCAAATACGCCGGTAATTGCGAAGCAAGATAGTAGGGCAAACTTAGTAATTGAAATACTTTGTTTTGTGGTGTTTTAACTTCCGATAGTGAAACGTTTCCTGCATATAAACGAACGGCCATTTTATGCGGTGCTAAATCCATAAACTGGTGTAGCGAACGTAAGGTGCCTGTTTTGCCGGCTTTTGTTTCAACAGGGATGACCTTCCCCTCGAAGGAAAACAGAAAATCAACTTCGGCAGTGGACTCTTTCTTCTCTTTGACCCAAAAATATATTTCGCTTAATGCATCGTAACGGGTAGCTAATAATTCCTGGCCGGTTAAATGTTCTATGATAATTCCTTTATAAATATTGCTTAGGTCTTCAGTACCCAGGATCTCTTTTCGAATACCTACATAATGGTTGAGCATACCCGTATCCAGTATTTGAAGACGAGGTGACTTTTTTAAATCGGGTTGTAAGGGTAGGGTAGCAGAGGTATTGGGATACATCAGATGAAGCAACATGGCTTTCTCCAGAATCCGCAAGCACTCGCCCATTTCGCGGGAACGATAGGAGGAGTTGCCAAAACCACCAAAATGAATTCGCTTACCTGCTTCGGCAAAGGATGATCGGATGACATGGCGCAGGTGAAGGATCTGCGTGTCATTCTTAGCATACTTTTCTACGTCATCCAAATAGGAAGCAAGGAGTGAATCAAACAATGGATTTAATGCCACAAGATCTTTGTGTATGGCATAATGCTGAACAACTTCGGGCATGCCACCAATAATTGCATACAGGTGATAGAGTTCCATAAGTTTGCCATGTGCAAAATCATTGCAGGGGATATGCAGTAATTGTTCTAATGCAGCTTGTTCGCCCAGAGCTTCCAAAAACTCAGGAAATGAAACCGGTCTGAGTACTTTGTATTCCACACGGCCAACCGGAAAATGTATTTTATTATCGAAGAGGGATTCCAGTAAACTTCCGGCAGCAATCACTTTTATGTTCGGTTCTTGCTCATAAAAGTAACGCAAGATGTTTAATGCTTCGGGCACTTCCTGTATCTCATCAATAAAAATTAAGGTGTTTTCCTTTTTTGAAAGCAATTGATTTTTTAAAAAGAAAATCGTTTGGAGCAAATGTTCCAGGTTCTTGTAATTCAGAAAGGGTTGACTATCTTCCTGTAGTTCGAGGTTTAAGTAGATATATTGCTCGAACCGTTGTGCAAACTGATTTACAACTGTTGTCTTACCTACTTGACGTGCGCCACGGATAACCAGTGGCTTTCGGTCGGTTTTTGAAAGCCATTTGTCGAGTTCAACTTGTATCAATCGCTTAAACATGTTGCAAAGTATGGGGTAAATATAGCATTATGTGTAACAAAGTTAGGGTTATATTACGATAATTTTGTAACAAAAAGTGGGTAATTTCTAGTAAATAGATCAAATGAACCGATTAATACTTACTTTGAGTAGTATTTAATTAATTGATAATCAAATATTAAAAAAATAGTTAAAAATCCCCATACCCTTAATACCGCCATGGTAAAGCATCTCAGTTAAATTGAAATCCACAAGTGTCCTTTCCAATAGTATTCATCGGGAATTTGGGAACACAGATTTAGCGGATTGTAAAGATTAGCGCGGATTTATTTGGTGGAAAGGTAAGAATTATTGATGCTGATAGAACTTTTTTCAGCCCCCGTGCTTAGTGCTTCCGAAGAATATCCCTTTTAGCATTGAATACCCTTTTTTTCATAGATCAAGAAAATCCGCTATCGTTAGAATTTTTGTTTTTTGGATTTTCTTCAATACAAGCAAGTCTGCATCTCCGGTTATCAAATGAGTGGCTTTACCATCAATAGATAATGCCAATAAAAAATCATCTTTAGGGTCTCTTGAGTGTTTAACTTTACTCTTGACTTCAACAAGTTCGCCACAGTCTGTAAAAAACTCCATTAACTTTTCTTTGTCTCTGGCCGAAATCACTTTTTTAAACTTGGGACGATCGAGTACTGTAATCAATTCTTCTACAAGTTCATCACTTAACAATAATTTCGCTTTTCCATCAATCAGGATCTTATCGAGTTTATCGAAGTTGCTGTTTAGAAGAAAACTGATGAAAATATTTGTATCAATTACGATTCTTCGTCGTTTTTCCGGCATAACGTTTCTTTCTAACTGCCATTACTTCTTCAGCGATCAGTTCTTCAGTGAATTTACCTTTTGACTTGGTTCTTAATTTTTTTAAGAATCTATAGAAATCAGTCGGCTTCTCTTTTTTAATAGAGATTAATTTCAATGCAGCCAGATCATCAAGGAGTTGGCCTGCTTTGGGGTTGAGAATTTCAATTCTGAGAAAGTCCATGATGTAAATATACAAAAAGTCAGAGATTTCTCCAAAAAAGACTGGTTTAAGCAATTGGTACTTGTGAAAATACCTCTAAAGATGTTTTAGTAGTTTAAAAGTGCCGCCATAGCTCCATGGTAATTCCGCTCGATTAATTTGAAATCCGAGGTAGTGCTTTCCAATAGTATTCAGCGGGAATAGAGGGAACGCAGATTCGACGGAAAAGGCGGATTAGCGCGGATTTATTCGGTATAAAGAGTTGATTTGTTTTTTCCGGATGAACTATTA
>CALMND010000268.1 GCA_937868565.1 uncultured Bacteroidota bacterium
ATTGCTGCAAATCTCTAGATTTGCTTTTAATAACAATGCAATAGTACTCAAGAATGGTTTACCAATTCAACTGAAAATCAGATATTCAGTTTTACTTCTTTTTTATTTTCTTCAGGTATCGACTAAAAAGCTGATTGAATGTTTCAAATTCTTCCCGATAGAAAAAACCAATACCCTGTGTATACTGACCACCCACAATTGCTATTTGCGCGTTGTCGTTACTTTTGTTAAATCCTTTCAAACGGTATCGACCATCATTGGATAATTTATAGTCAATATTCACGTCGCCAATTAACCCATTAGAACTTCGGGACTGATTATTCACACCAAAATTACCATCTACTGTTATTTTATTGTTTAGGAATTGTTTACTCAAGGCTAAATCAACTGCGTCACCACTAGCTAACCCACCAGCCCTGTAATTTAGTCCAAGTTGCAAGTCGCGGATTCCCGTAAGGTTACCAAAATAGGAATTTAAAAACCCGCTTAGACGATTGCTTAGCATTTCGCTGCCCGTAGACGCAGCCGCGCCACCCGCTATAACTCCACCACCACTGTTAAAAATCTGAGGAGTTAAAAAGCTCCTGAACAACAAAAAAGAAAATACCTGTCGGTTAAGCTCTACTTCGTCACTTAAAACATTATTAATACTTGCTCTTTCTGTTGCATCCAGTGTGGGAAAATCCACTACAAAATTGATATCCGGTGTGAGCAATTTTCCCGAAATCAATAATTTGCAATCTACCGGAACCCTTCCTTTATATTTTGCTGTGGTATCGTTTAGCAGAGGAGCAACAGAAGCGCGTTGCTTATAATTCGTAATAATTTTTATTTCAGCGTTCAAAGGGTCTCCGCTCCATGAAATACTGCTTCCTGATACGATTTCAAATTTCTTATTTATTACGTTTTCAAGCGTAAATAAATAATCTCCATCAGTAATTACATAATCACCAATCATTTCAAATTTCCCTAACGTGTTTATTTTTAGTTTCAAATCTCCCTCTCCATTTACGTTTAAAACATCGCCGTTTTGTTGATCAAGGATAATTTGTGCTTGTGCTTCCGGGGTAGCGTAAATGGAAAGATCTAAATTAAATCCACTTAACTCATTTTCATTTTTTGTTATTGCATTTGTATCTTTTTTTACAAAATGAATAAAATCGTTGTCTTCAATTTCAGTGGGGCCATCTAAAGGAAGAAAAAAACGGGAGTTTTTTGTGGTGGTGTCGGTTACCTTCATATTCAAATTATTAAGAAAACCATAAATACCGACGTTTCCCGTGCCATAAACTTTCCCGTAAAAAGTCTTGTTTTCTCTTGCGGTAGTATTTAAAACGAGCATATTTTTATAACTCACGTCGTAATCCAACTGCATACGCGAGAAATTAGAATGAAATATATTTCCATTGATGGTTCCCTGAGGAACTGATTTAGAACCTTTCTCACGCATCATTAAATCAGAAAATCGAATTTGGTCTGGCATGATTTCGATATCACCGGTTATGTTATATGTTACGTTCGTATAATCGACTTTAATCTCACTATTATACAATTTCATTTTTCCATCGATCATTATTTTATCAGGTGTTCCGTGTATTTTGCCCTCTCCTGTAACAAAGCCACTTTTAATAGTTAAAATTCCCTCCAATATTGGGTTAAGTAGCCTTAAGTTAGCGGGTCTGGCCGCAAAATTTATATCGAGAGACTCCTCCTTCTTATCAAGGTAATACGTGCCATTAAAGGAAATATTTTTGGTTTGATTACCAAACTCATCTTCTATGCCGAGCGAGGTGTAGCCATTTAATTTGATATTCTTATCATGGGTATTGTAATTAGTGTTTGCTACTAATTCACCAATTACGTTGTCGTTAATTTTAAGTTTCGATAAATTTAGATAGCCGTTGAACGTGAAATTATTTTGTTCGTTTGTTAATGACATATTGCCATTCATAATTCCTTCTGCTCGTATTTTCAACAATTTTAACAAAGGATTAAATTGCTCTATAATTAAACTAGAAGTATTAATGACAAGGCTGTCGTTTAATTTGTCCGAGTAGGTGCCAGTTATGTTAACACTTTGGACATGATTTCTTATAATCAAGGGATTAAGAGTAATATTTGCATTGCTATCTATTGTTATTTTGTTTGGGTTAATCATATTCCAGATACTATCGTTAACCGTAATGGCGATTTTATCATTTAAAAGATTCAAAATAGACTTAGAATAATTAAGCCTTCCTACTATTTCACCTTTAAACAATGGCTTCTTCAGATTGTCCCAATTTAACGAGTAGTTTGCGTCTCGGTTAATGGAACCAACATTAAGATTAAAATTGTCAAAGTTTAATGAATCACCGATAGTTAGCGACTTACAAGCACCGATAACATAAACATGTGTATCTGCTTCGGACACATTAAAAGTGAAGTTCTTTAAATGGACTGAGTTATAGTCAATTTTTGAACTTACTAAACGCAATGTCAATTTGTTCTCAAGCGCCTTAAAACTACCTTCCATATCGCTTCCCGGACTAAGCATGAGACTGGGAATAAATAACTCATTGATAGTGTTGAATTTTTTAATTGTAACTTTAAAATCTATTTCATCTGTAAATTTTTTAGTAGACTTTGGTTTTGTGAAAAAATCAGGGTA
>CALMND010000269.1 GCA_937868565.1 uncultured Bacteroidota bacterium
TTCACCCTGACATAAAGCAATTGGTTGAGTTTGTGTGGCCTTAGTGTTTTTTTTGAGAACTAATAAACCATTTTATGTCTAAGAACATTATTCAAAGCTTACTTACTAAGGGAATGGTTGCTCTTATTAATTTTCTTATTCTTCTCGTGTCTTCACGATATCTTGGAGTAAACAGCCGTGGAGAAATTAGTATTTTCCTGCTGAATATTTTTTTTATTCAAGTCATAAGCGAAGTTTACACAGGTTATAGCATTATTCATTTTATTCCTAAGTATAATTTTCGAACATTATTTATTAATGGAATTATTTTTGCGTTGATTCTTTGTTCCATTTCCAACACACTTGTTGGTTTGCTAGGTAAACAACTAATTGGATATGGATGGTTTGGATATATAGTTTCTATTTTAGTAACTGTAAATACTTTTAATTGCGTGATCATATTGGGAAAGGAAAAAGTAAAGATGTATAATCTGTTGTGTTTTATTCAACCACTTACTTTATTGTTGGGCATTTTAACCTTGGTTTTAATTTTTAAAAAGTACACGGTGGAAGCTTATCTTTTTCCTCTATTATTTTCTTTTTTTGTGGCCATACTATTTTCGGGAAGTGTAGTTGTAAGGCTTTATAGGAAGGAAAAAACAACTAATGACTACAGTTTGAGTTCAATTGTTAAAAGTGGGCTTGCTTATCAAGCGGGCATTTTAATGTTTGTTTTTTGTAACAGGTTTGGTTATTATTTAATGAACGATACCGCAAAAGTGGGTTTGTATTCTTCTGCCGTCGCTTTAACCGAGTCTATATTAATATTTGCAACCGGCGTGTCTCCAATATTGTTGTCGACTGCTGCCAATATCGGAAAGAACGATAAAACTACTGATATGGCACTTAGTCTGAGTAAAGTTAGCTTAGCGTTGGGTTTATTGGGAGTTGGAATCTTAGTGTTTTTACCTGAAACACTTTTTGTCTTTGTTTTGGGAAAAGGTTTTGAAGGAATTCGACATATTATGTTGATTTATTCTCCTGGGGTTTTATTAATGGGCGTTTTCATCATAATCAGTAATTATTTTTTAGCAATTGGAAAGCAGAAAATCGTATTGCTGAGTTATGGACTGGGATTTATTTCTACTTTAATTTTGGCACCCGTTCTGATAAAGAAAAATGGTGTGGAAGGAGCCGCATACTCTGCTAATATAGCAAACTTGGTAATGGTCTTAGCTATTTGTTCTAGTTTTATCTTCTCAAATGGGTTAACATTAAAACGATTTTTTTCTTTAAAAGAGGATTACCTGAGTCTAATTAAATAAACGCGTTTTTGAAACGGTTTTCAGGTTTAAAAGGTTCATTGGATTTGTTGTTAATTTTTTAATTTGATGGCTGACAAGACGAACAACGCCATCATAATACAAAACAACAAATGGAGCCTCTTCTGTAACCATTTGGTCCATCTTTTGATAAAGCTCGGTTTTTTTATTTACATCAACTTCATGTTGAGCCTGTTCAAACAAACGGTCAAATTCCTGATTTTTGTAGTGAAAATAATTAACACCTTGAGGAGTAAAATTTTTACTGTAAAAAAGGCTCATAAAATTTTCCTCATCTGCATAGTCGGCCAACCAATTTTTTTTAATCATTAGGTATTCTCAACTGCTAACAGCCTGGCGTAAAACAGAAGTTTTTTCGATACTAATCTGTACTTTAATATTATTTTCGGCTAATTGCGATTGGATAAATTCCACCTGCTCTTTATAATTGTCAGTGATATGTAGCACGAGTTCGGGAAGTCCCTTTCCGCCCGGAAAACCAGCATCGGCAAGTAATTTCTTTACTTTGTCCGGGTTATAATCATAACCTTTGACCACGCTGTCATTATAACTCTTCATTCCTTTGGGGATGAATCCGGAGTGAGCCGCAACACCAATATTATTCCGGAGATATTTAATGAGTTTATCCCTATCAAATGCATAATTAATGGCTTGCCGGATTGCTTTTAATTTTAAAGGGGAGTTCCTGACGATGGGGAGTTTTTCATCAATTAATATCCCAATGTAATCTGTTTTTAAGTATGTCTGTTTTTGTAAATAAAACTTTTTCCTATAAAGTTCTCGCAAATTCCCTTCTTTGTCCAGCACCTCATTAATATTAAAAGCGTCTGCTCCGCTTAACATGTCAAACCTTCCGTTTAATAATTCCATAAAGGCGGTTTCCCGGTCTTTGATAAACGACACGGTAACAGCATCTAAATAAGGCAGGCGGTTATTTTTTTCGTCTGTTTCAAAGTAATGAGGATTTTTTATCAAAACTAATTTAACGCCTTCTTCCCACATCTTAAACTGAAAGGGGCCCGTTCCAACTGGGTTCCTTCTAAAATCCTGTTTGTAACAGTCTATCGCCTCGTAGGGGAGCACACTGAAATATTTCATTGTTAAAATATTGAGAAAAGCACTAAAAGGTTCCTTTAGCCTTATTATTAATGTGCTGTCATTCGGATCTTCAATGCCTGAAAAGCCTGTTTTTTCATTCTTAGCAATTTTATCAAGTAAAGTAGTTGCACTGCTTACCCGGCTGTCGTACAATCGATTAAAACTAAAAACAAAATCCTTGGCTAGTACCTTCCTACCTTTTTTGTTTTCGAAACATTTATTATCATGGAAATAAACGTCTGTTCTTAAATGAAAAGTATAAACCAATCCATTTGGGCTAATACTGTAACTTTTGGCTATATTGGGTTTTACGTTCAAACTGTCATCCATTTGCACTAAACCATTAAATAGCATGTTAACGGGAGAAATATTCTCAAAATTGGCGGCGGCGGCTGGATCTAATGAAGTAATGCCATTTAACTCATTGTAATTAAAAACACTTCGTTGTTCGGTAATTTCTGATTCATTTTTGCATGAAACAAAAATTAAACAAACTACAAATAGATAAATTGCTTTTAGCACATACAAATATCAGCTTTCAAAAGCTTTACAAGACAATTAGCATCACCAATTATACACAGTTGTTTGTGGAAGAAGACGACAACGATTATGGCTGAACTGTGTCTTTTTCAGTCGGTGTTTCATTAGCCGCATCAAAATTAAAGCTAAGAGTAATGCGCCAGGTTCTTTGCAAAGGGTTCTGCAGTGCAGTAGGTATTAAATATGAACCATCCACAGTAATTACTTTAAATTTAAAACCCATACCCAGTGTAAAAAACTGCCGCCCACCTTTCGATTTTGGCTCATAAAAATAACCTGATCTGACTGAAAATATATTGTTATAACAATACTCCAGTCCGGTACAAATATTTATTTCTTTTAACTCCTCTTTGAAACCACCGGGAGCATCGCTAAAAGACTGAAGAATACCAGTAGCTATATCTGTATTAGGGTCTTTACCAGCTAAAATTACTTTTTTCCCAGTAGCCGGATCAATTTCGATGTTAGTTGTTCTATTCCCTGCGGAGTCTGTTTTGAATTTATACACAGGTGGTGTCGGAACCAACAATTTGTTAAAATCTAAATAAACACTAAAAGCATTATAGTCATCAATTTCAGTTTTTAAACCTCCACCAATACGCATGTTCATGGGTATAAAATTTTGATCGTTGGAATATTTGATTTTTGCGCCAATGTTTGTAAAAGCAAGTCCACCGGTTGCTACGGCTTTTTTGTCACCTAATTTAAACTTTTCGCTTTTATAAAACATACTTAGATCCACAGCGAATGTGCTGGCAGCGTTACCTGAACTGGAAGTAAATGTATAACGACTAATTCCCGAATAAATATAGCGTGTAGCCACGCCTAAAGAAAAATTCTTGGACAATTTTTGAGAAAAGGCTAAATCGAGAGCAAACTCGTTAGGTTTACCACTGCCGGTGCGATTACCTGAAGCATCCGTGAACTCAATATTTCCAAGCGTAAAATAACGAAGTGAAGCACCAACGGTTTGTTTGGAGTTAATTTTAGTATAGCCAGACAAATAATATAGGTTAATATCTGGAACTAACAATCTAAGCCAGGGGGTAACAGTAACACCAACGCCAAACTTTTTTTCACAAAAAGCTAACTTACTTCCGTTCCAATGAATAGAATTATTATCAGGCTCTGTTGCTGCCCCAACATCTCCCATAGCACCTTGTTTGCTATCCGGGCTAATTAACAAAAAAGGAACAGCAGTTGTAATAGGATTAAGCGCTTGTCCACCCAATTGAGAGGTACTTATCTGAGCAATTACAGCACCTGAACTGACAACACTTAAAATAATTAAAAGTCCTTTTTTCATTAAAATATTTTTCTTTTTAGTAAACAATGCGATGTCCCAAACCACAAATGTACTAATTTAGGATAACCAATTTTTCAATTTTTTCGGCTTTTTTATTTTCGGGGTCTAAAATACCCAATTTATAAATATAAACACCACGGCCTAATTTGTCTCCATAATCATCTCTTCCATTCCACTCAATTCCCTCAGGTCTAAATCCCTCACAGGTTACAGAGCGCTGAATAGTTTTAACGAGCTTACCGCTGATTGTATACACTTGAATAGTTACTTTCAAGGGGTTGCACGCCTGATTATGTTGAAATAGGAATTTGGTACTAGTCGTAAAAGGATTTGGGTAATTTAAAACATAATTCAAAGCTAATTCTTCACTTTTAGCAACAATAAAATCCGAATATCCCACACTAGAATTATTTTGAATATCCCAAACTTTAAAAGTTAAACGATGCTCGCCTTCACTTAGTTCATTAAATGGATATCTGATGCGCCCACTTTGATAGCTATTTAAGTTGGCTTCGTAATAATCATTAAGAATAATGGGGTTGTTCGATTTTTCATCCAAAACAACTGTTATATCATGCCCCAAACCCGTACCAACGGTATTAATTCCACTTGAGTCAACTAAATCTGCATAAAAAACGGGCTTCTCATTCGTTAAACCACCATTAGCAAAATTCTTTTCATTTAAAAACAAGTCAGTCTGCGGCCCCTCGTTATCTAAAAGAATATCTTTTGATACTCCCCCTACAGCAAGTTGGCTGTAGGAGCCACTTGCGTCTGTTAGTCCGTCGGTGGCGTAATAACTAATTTTTCCGGGACCAACCGCAAAACTTATATCCTTTGGCACAATAAAAGTAAACGAGAATTCACCGTTTTTTACCAAAGATTTACCCCTATATAAAATGTTTTTTTGAAGTTTAAATTCAAAGGGAACATAAATTGGGTCTTTGGAAGAACCAATATTTGTTTGTGATTCGGCACTATTAACCAAACAGGTAACATTAAGCTCTTTGTCAAACACTGTTGGATAAACAATGCCATTAAACCCTGTTAGCTTATTTCCGCTGGTATCGGCTACAAAACCTGAAATGGTGATTTTGGATAGAGCTTTTAAGGTATCTATTTTGGAATTTGTAACCGGTACGTTGTTGATTTTAGAGGTAATCACTTTTTGTTCAGGAAAGGCAAGTACCAGAGCTGGATCACCCAACAAATGGAAATTTGAAAAATAATAGAGCTGACGAAGAGTGGCTTTTGATTTGCGAACGACATCACCAAGGGCAGGTCTTTTGCCATTTGGAAGTTTTTTAAATAAATTTTCAAGCACCAAACTGTTTAAGGTGAAATTTGGATCCGCATAAGCGAGACGTGATGTTGTTAGTAGAGAAATGGCTCCACCCTTTGGATTTAATAAACATAGTTCTCCTGCCGAAGTTCTGTTCGGATCGTCATATCTGCTAAACTCGCAGGTTGCTGTAATAAATAAAGGGAGCTTATTAAAATTATCGAGTTTGTTAATCATATCGATATCCACGATTCTTTCGGCAGCCAATCCTACTGCTCCGCCATGCCCGGTATAATTAAAAACAAGAGCTCCTTTTTTTAACCGTTTTACAATATCTTCTGTAACCCCCGGATATCTTGGCCCGCCGGGCGTACTAAATCTTTGATACGCATCAAGAAAGATTTTATCGTAATTGTAGGCTGACGTGACGTTATTAACAAAACCGGATAATTGGTTTGATTGACTCATATGCAAACACCCGTCCTCATCATCGGCAAGAAGAACTAACCAGTTACGCCAATCCCCTAAAACACTTTCGTTAACATTATTACAATTTTCAACATTTCCAGTATTTAAAATCAGATTCGGATCTTTTTTATAATAATTCTCAATCTTATTTATTAGGGTTTTTACTTCGCTCACAGTGCGACAGGTGAAACGACCAACCCCAACATCTACACTTCCAAAATTTTCGGCATTAAATCCTTCGTCAGGATCCATTAGTGCATAAAAATCGTCACTTGTGGTGCTTTGTGTCGAGGACAAAGAATTTATAGATTGATAGGTTGGAATTAAGTTACTGTTATTTAGAAGTTCACGCGTTTTGTTGTTATAAGACCCGTCGCCCATTAAAAGAACATATTTTACCTGTGTTCCCGAACTGATATTGCGCGTGTAGAGCATTCTAATAAAGTCTCGTATCGCCGAAATATCTTGTTTTCCACTGCTAAACTCATTGTAAATCTCATCTATAGTTGCCACAGCGTATGTCAAACCCTCTTTTTGCTGATGAAAAGCACCTAAGCGTTGCGCCTCTTTAGTGAAAAGTGGATGTGTAATAATAAGATAATCAGCTTGTTGAATGCCATGTAAATTCTGATTTGCTATTTTTCCAACGAAAGTGGGATTAAAAAAATCGCTTTCTGGCGCAACACAATACTCGTTAACTGAGTCTGCCAGCGCTGTGAAGTTAATAGAATTACCTCCTAAAGAAACCGCTTGGATTAATGGTAAAATAGGGTCGCTGACGTTCCATAAAGCTAGATTTGATCCTGAGGAATTCGTTAAATTGAAGTTAGAAATTTTACCTAAGCCAGAAACCCTGGAGTCTCTAAAATTAAATTGCCGACCCTTTACATTTAATTTTCTCCTAGCGTTAATAATAACTCTGTCAACCCAGCCTACACTTTTCTGAGTCAATTTGCTAATAGTGATACTTATTTCCGACTCATTGGTGTTGAATGTAGAAGTGTCCTTAACTCTGTATGCCGCGTAGTCGGCATGATCTCCTGGCGGTACATTAGGAACAAGAAAGGGTAAATCTATGCCATTACCAAAGGAACTATACTGTGTAGCTGTGGAGCCGTTAGCGAGCAAAGCAATTTCGGCAATAAGAGTGTCGCCGGTAACAAAATCTCCGTCGTTCCAGGTAAATTTGTAGCTCGTAGTAAAATCAAAAAACTCGCCGAAAAAGTCTCTGCCACTTTTACCAAAATTGACGATATTCTCCTCATGAAAATTATAATAGTCATAAGAGCTAGTTGATGCGTTAGGCGTTTGAGGCAGGTTAGATAGTTTAACAACCCGCTTACCGTTTCCAAGATCTACGTTTATAAAGTAAAAACTGGTGTCGCTATATAAACTTTTTGTTGGGCGGAATTTTAACCCCCTTTGTGTATTGGTTTTTTTCCAACTTGTCGTTCCTGTTGCGTAAAACAGAATGTAATCTTCACTGTCAAACTTTCCGTCTTCTTCACCAATAACTTGAATAGCATTTTCTTCCAAATCATCATATCTGAAATCTTTATTTTTTTCTGGCAACATTTTTCCACCATTCCCGTAAATTCTTATTTTTCTTGGGTCAAGACCAGAAGTGTTAATGCCAATTGAATTCAAAAATGATCTATTGATTTTATGTAAACCAGTTTGCGTAGTACCAATTTTATACCAGTTACCAACGGATAAAACGGATGCATTTTTAAAACTTGCATTTGTTTTTGCAGCAAAAATATTTTCAGTTTGAGAAATCTTCCACTCGATTTCATACTCTACTAATTCTTCAATCTGATTTTGCTCATTGATCCTAAGTGGATAAAGCCAGTGATGATTTAAGTTTTGATTTACCGAAAGGCTTTGAAGCGGAACTAATTCAAAGTTTTTTGTAAGAAAACTCGAGAAGTTCTTTTTTATTACTTTTTCTTCTATTTCATTAACCAATCTGGTTTTCTTAATTATTAAAGCGGCAGCTGCGGACTGGTCGTAAGCAGTTGTTTTTGAAATAACATAAAAAGGCATTTTGTTTTTCTCTGGATCGTAAAGAGCATCATTTAGAATTAACTGATAGAAAACGGAATCCGAAAGGGTGGCTTTTAGTATTCTTGACGAG
>CALMND010000270.1 GCA_937868565.1 uncultured Bacteroidota bacterium
AAATGCGAATAATAGTTCAAAAGATTATTAAGGTAATACTTCAATCAATAAATCTATTTGTTCTCTTGTATTAAATGAGTGAATAGAAATTCGGATTCTTTCTTCCCCCGCCTTTATTTGGGGACTTTTTATTGCACGCACATAAATATTTCTTTGCGTAAACTCTTTCTCTAACATATCCACTTGCTCGTTGTTGCCAACCACAAGGCAATGTATGGCACTTTGACTCCGCACCAAATTCTGAATTTTAGAAGTCTTAGAATAAAAATAAGCGATATTGCTTTGAAGACGTTCTTTTTGATTTGTTTCCAATAACAAGCGATACGCATATAAAATAGCCTCTACATTAATTTGAGGAAGGGCAGTTGTATAAATAAAAGACCGAGAAAAATTTATGAGGTATGACCTCAAAGTTTCTCCACATGCTACCGCAGCTCCAAAGCAACCCATTGCTTTTCCATAAGCATAAATTCTAGCGAAACAATAATGTTCAATGGCGAGCGCATTGCACAAACCTCTGCCTTGATTACCAAAAACGCCAAGGGAATGCGCTTCGTCTACAATTAAAAAAATATTCTTATGCTCCTTGCAGAGTTCAACAATCTCAAGCAGAGGAGCAGTTTCACCGTCGATGGCGTATACGCTCTCAACTACGATATAAATATTATCATAGTTCTTTTTATGACGCTGAATTAATTCCTCCAAAGAATCCGTGTCATTATGCTTAAACCGGTAGTGCGTTGCCTGACCTAATCTTATGCCGTCGTATATGGAAGCGTGAGCCGACTCGTCAAAAAGAACTAAATCTGTTTTTTGTGGCACGCAGGAAAGCAAGCCGAGATTTGCTGTATATCCCGAGTTAAATAACAGCGCACTTTGCGAGTGATGAAAAAGTGCGATTTGCTTTTCGGTTTCGTTGACAAATGTAGAATTTCCGCTAACCAGACGCGAGCCTGTAGAACCAAAAATAGTTGCCCTTTCCTTATATGAATCGTTCAGCTTAGCTTTTAATAACCCCTCTTTTGAAAAACCCAAATAATCGTTGCTATAAAAATCTATTCCCTCACAACTATTTTTTAGGTTTTTATACACGCCTTTATGCTGCTGCTCAGCAAGCGCCTTTAATATAGATGAAGGATAATGGTTTGAGGACATAATAGTTTAAGAATTAGTTTCAGTTATCCTAAGAACCTATGCAAAACAAAGATAGGAATTTCAATTCAATTTTAAAAGTAGAGGGCTTTCCAGCTAAGCCTCTAAATGATCCTACCGTCTTTCATTACCAGCGTTCTGTCTGCCATTTTAGCCAACTCGCTGTTATGTGTAACAATTACAAAGGTTTGATTGAAGTTTTCTCTTAGTTTAAAAAAAAGTTGGTGTAATTCCTGTGCATTTTTACTGTCAAGATTGCCGCTTGGTTCATCGGCAAAAACAACACTTGGGCTATTGATAAGCGCCCTGGCAACTGCTACTCGTTGCTGTTCTCCGCCACTCAATTCCGATGGTTTGTGGTTTATTCGTTCTTTCAGGTTAAATAATTCCAATAAGTCCTCCGCCTTTTTTGCACTTTCTTTTCTTGATTTGTTTGCAATCAGGGCGGGAATACAAACGTTTTCTATGGCCGTAAATTCAGGCAACAACTGGTGGAACTGAAATACAAAACCGATATGCTGGTTGCGAAAAGCAGCCAGTTTTTTATCGTTCAGCCTGGTAATTTCCTGATTACTAAAAATCACTTGGCCACTACTTGGTCTATCTAGCGTTCCCAAAATCGTGAGCAGAGTTGTTTTGCCAGCCCCTGAAGAGCCTACAATAGAAATTATTTCCCCTTGTTTAATTTCGAGGTCAACTCCTTTCAATATTTCAAGGTTCCCAAATTTTTTATGAATGTTTTTTCCAACTACCATAACTTACAACAAATATAAGTAACACATGAGTGTAATTATTAAAATTCCTAAAGCATCTAGTACAATTCCAACTTTAAACATGTCTTTTATGTTTATTTGCTTGGTGCCGAACACTATGGTGTTCGCCGCAGTAGCCACCGGCAGCATAAATCCAAGTGAGGCTGCGAACGTGGCGGGCATCATAAGTAACAAAGGTGGCAAATCCAAATCTTTTTGCAAAGCAATCATTACTGGTATCGCCAACTGAATGCTGGCAATATTCGAAGCAAATTCGCTAATGATAGTTACAATAACACAAATGCCCAGTATTATTAAAATGGGCGAAACGCCTTTTAGCACACCGAGGCTTGATGCCAACCAATTACTCAATCCTGATACTTCAAATCCATAAGCCAAAGCGAATCCAGAACCAAACATTAAAATGATATCGTAACGTAATTTTTTCGCATCATCCCAAACTAATAGCGATTCTCCCTTCTTGCTTTTGGAAGGGACCAAAAACAGAAGAAATGCCGCGAGAAGAGCCACAAAGGAATCGTCAATAAATTTTGGGGCAACAAAAAAATGGTTCCAGCCTTCGAACCTAAATGAACCAAAATCTATGTCCGCACGAGTAAACCAAAGTAATATGCATGAAATAAAAAGTGTAAACACCCATTTTTCCTCCCAAGAAAAAACGCCCAATTTTTTGTATGCGTCATGAAAATATTTTTTCTCAATTGTTAATACTACCTTGTTCCGGATAAAATAAAAATTTAACACCAAATAGGTTACGACTAAAAATGTAAAAGAAATTGGGTAACCAATGTAAGTCCATTTTACAAAATTCAGTTCTGTACTTTGCGGAAAAGCCTCGCGGAATGCCTTAAAAAAATACATATTTGGTGGCGTGCCCACAGGTGTTGCCATTCCACCAATTGTGGCGGAAAAAGCCAAACCCAATAATAAAGCAGCTGCAAACTTTTGTTCGTGTTTAGTGATATAAGTTTTGGTTTCGTTAATTAAGGCAAATACCGCGCTGAATAACATCATGGTGGTAGCTGTGTTACTAATCCAGTTACTAATTAAGTAGGTGGAAAGCATAACACCTAAAAGAATGGTGGAAGGATTTGTGCCGACTAAAGCCAAAATTTTTAGCGCGATTCTTTTATGAAAATTCCATTTTTCAATGGCAAAGGCGAGCATAAATCCTCCAATAAACAGGAAAATAATGCTGTCGGAATATTGTTGGGCAACGAGTTTAGACTCGCTAATCCCTAAAACAGGCAAAATAAAAACAGGAACCAATGCTGTAACCGCCAAGCTCACTGCCTCGCTGAACCACCAAACACACATCCACAAAGCAACTCCGGCCATCAGACTTACCTGGTGATTCGTTGCATCCAATTCAATCTTAAACCAGAAAATCACAGCCAGCAGTGGGCCGAGTAACTGAAAAAAATATTTCGACTGGGACTTTAACAATTTTAATTTAGTGTTGATGAAGGTAATTTAAAAATCGTTCTCCTATAAATATTTTTTTAATTTTTTTATTATGTCCAAACTTATTTTGTTAATCAAAAAGCTCGTTGAGTTCGTTACGAGCAAAATGTGGAAAATCAGAATTAGCAAACTTGACAAAGGGCAAGGTTTTCTAATAAAACAGTTAAGGGTTATTTCTTTAGCTGTAAAAGGTTTTAATGAAGACAACTGCCTTGTCTCAGCAACAGCGCTAACATTCTATACATTATTTTCAATTGTCCCCATTCTTGCGCTGGTTTTGCCATCGCGCAAGGCTTCGGTTACCAAAAGACTCTTCAAGAACAAATCATGCAAAACTACGCCCAATATGGTGATCTTCTCAATAATGCTTTTATTTACGCTAACTCCATGCTTTCCACAACAAAAGGTGGAGTTATCGCGGGCTTTGGTATTGTTTTATTACTTTGGAGTGTAATGAAATTGCTAATCAGCATCGAAAATAGTTTTAATCAAATTTGGGAAGTTCGGCGTGGCCGGAGCTGGGTAAGAAAAGTCACCGACTATCTTACTATCATGATGGTAGGACCGCTCTTGCTAATTTTATCGGGAGGAATTCGCGTTGCAATCCAAAATCAAATCGGAAATATGAATTTACTCGGTTTTGTAGGCACTTTTTTTGTAAGCGCCCTTGCATACAGTTTGGTGGTTGGTGTCTTCACATTCCTTTACATCGTACTACCTAATACAAAAGTAGATTTTAAACCCGCCTTTTCTGCAGCTATTATTGCTACAATTCTCACTGAATTATTAGGCTGGGCTTATGTAAAATTCCAAATCGGGGCAAATAGTATGAATGCTATTTACGGCGGCTTTGCAGCGCTTCCCTTATTTTTAATTTTGGTACAATATAGTTGGTATATTGTACTATTCGGCGCCGAAATTGCGTATGCTAACCAGTATGTTGACCATTACGAGTTAGAGGAAGACATACAAAATCTGAGCTCCCGATATAAAAAAGTACTCTCCTTGATGGTGGCAAACATCGTAGCAAAACGTTTCTATAATGGTGAAGAATCGTTAACAGTTTTAGGTATTTCAGAAAAACTGGACTTGCCGGCGAGACTGACAAAAAATTTAGTTAATGAGTTTATCGAAACCGGCATTTTAGTTGAAGTAAAAACAGATAAAGACAAGATAGTTGTTTACCAGCCAGGAATAACAGAAAGTAAATTTACAGTGCAATATGTCATTGATACTTTAGAAAGAAATGGAGTCAATAGTCTGCCCATAAATGACTCTCATGAACTTCTTCATATCAATCGCTTAATGATGGAAATGGATAAAGTTATGGATACGCAGTCAGGCCATTTATACATAAAAGATCTTGTTAAATAATTTGAAGTATTCTCTTATAATAGGTATTCTGTTTATTCTCTTGTTTTCATTTACACTTGATGGACAAGTTAAAGATAGCCTCAGTCGAAGTGATGATAGTACAGCCCGAGAACAAGCCGCAAAAAAAAAATTGTACTCCGGCCCGAGAAAAGCAAGCATTCTCAGCGCAATATTACCTGGTGCAGGTCAAGTCTATAATAAAAAATATTGGAAAGTTCCGATCATTTATACTGGAATTGGCGGCTTGGGTTACATGTTTTATTACAATAACAGCGAGTATAACTCATACCGCAGTGCTCTGAAAAGACTTGTTAGTGATTCTTCGTTGGGAACTGTGGGTGGATATAGCTTAGAACAATTACAAAGTCAAAAAGTGTATTATGAAAAATACAGAAATTTTGCCGCTTTTGGACTCGGCATTCTTTACATTTTAAATATAGTGGATGCCAATGTAGATGCACATCTCAAAACGTTTGATGTAAGCGATGACCTCAGCATCTCAATTGACCCGTGGCAATATAGTTTTAAAACAGAAACAACTAAAGGTATGGTGAATGGTGTTTCCTTAAAATTTAATTTCAAATGAATATAGCTCTAATTGGATATGGCAAAATGGGTAAGGAGATTGAGTCCATTGCGTTAAAACGTAATCACAGAATAGTTTTAAAGATAGACAGAAACACCCTTGGCGATTTGAACACTCAAAATCTCCAGAAAGCTGATATTGCCATTGAATTCAGTACTCCGCACTCCGTTTTGGGAAATATTACAAAATGCTTTGATTCACAATTACCCGTTGTTGTTGGCACAACGGGTTGGTACGAGAATTTTGAAAACATCGCGAAAAAATGCACTGAGCTTAACGGCACCCTATTTCACGCCACCAATTTTAGCGTGGGCGTTAATTTATTTTTTAAAGTGAATTCTTTTTTAGCCGAGTTGATGAACAAGTACGAAGCCTATGACGTTAACATGGAAGAAATTCATCATATTCATAAATTAGATAAACCAAGTGGAACCGCGATTACGCTCGCAAATCAAATTCTTTCAAAAGTCGAAAGGAAAAAAAACTGGAGCATTGAAAGACATGGTTCTGAAGTACTTTTTATTAAAGATGTGCGTGAAGGAGAGGTACCTGGCACGCATATCGTTAAATATCAGTCTCCCGTTGATGATATTGAAATTATGCACAAAGCTCATAACCGAAGGGGATTTGCTCTAGGAGCTGTATTGGCAGCCGAATTTTTAGTTGGCAAAAAAGGAATCTATAACATGAGTGATCTTATTTAATTTGTCTCATCATTGGATAAAGATATTTGAAAACCAAGCTGAACTAGAAAATTACATTCAGTTAAACAGCTTTGTTGTTTTTGAACTTAGGGGTGAAAAAATTTGTGTAACAAGAACCGAAAAAGATTTTTATGCCGTCCAGGATAAATGTCCACATAACGGAGCGAGCTTGAGTAAAGGTTTTTGTAGTAAAAACGAAATCATTTGCCCTTTGCACCGTTACTCTTTTGATCTAGATACCGGAAGAGCCAAAACGGGTGGTGGATTCGCTCTAAAAAAATATCCGATAGAAATAAAATCTAACGGAGTTTATATTGGCATTAAAGCGAAATGGTGGGAAGCATAATTTAATGCACCAAATCAGTCTTGGTAAAGACCCTCACCGGGTAAAGTGCAGCAAAAAAACCAACAATCATTATTGAAGTTAGAATCCATATAAAATCTTTTAACTGTAATTCAATCGGGTAATAAGGGACAATGAATTCGTTTCCGAATTTTACCAAATGAAATTCCATTTGCAACCAACACACAAACAGGCCCAAAAGTAGGCCCAACAATGTGCCAACACCAGTAATTAAAAAACCCTCCCGCATAAAAATATTGCGAATTAAACTTAAGTCTGCCCCTAAACTGTACAAGGTTTTGATGTCTTTTCTTTTTTCTATAATCAGCATGGTTAAAGCGCCGATAATATTAAACGTGGCAATAATTAGGATGAAAGCAAGAATGATAAAGGTTGCTAGTTTTTCTGTTTCCAGAGATTTAAACAAAACATCGTTTAATTGATACCTATTCTTTATTATAAAATTTGTTCCCAACTTTTCTTTCAACGCAATTGAAACGTTTTCTTCCTTTCCCTTTTCACAACCCAACTCCAACGCACTCACCTTATCAGACCTATCAAACAATTTTTTCGCGAGTTCAATATTTACAAAGGCATATTGAAAATCAAATTCATCGTTAAGTGAAAAAATACCACATGGTGTGCAATACATTTGGCTTAAATCATCTTCCGGATTCAGGCTTTGACTTTTTCCTCTCACAGGACTGAATAAACCTACCTCATTTACAAATTCGTTCATGTTAATTTGCAACTGATTGGCAATTCCCCTACCCAACAAAATTTTATTTTTACTTGAATTATTTAAATCATAAACTCCTTCAATAACTGATGAATCTATTTTTGTGATTTTATTAAAATACGAATCGACCCCTTTGATAGAGACCAATGCTTGTTTATCGATGTTCTTAATAAGTACTTTATCACTAAGTGTTCTCGAAACCGCCACTACTCCCTCAATAGATTTAATCTCTTGAATGAGTTCATCATTGGCAACAAAATTTTTGCCTTTAGCTGCCGTAATTTTTATGTCAGGTTCAAACGTATTGTAAAGATTGGCTACTGTACTGGTAAGGCCGTTCATAGCCGATAGAATAATTATCATGGCTCCGGTGGTAACGGCAATAGCGATAATGCTTATCCAACTAATAATATTAATGGCGTTGTTGGATTTTTTTGAAATCAGGTAACGTTTTGCTATGTAAAAGGAAAAATCCAAACACTACTTTTTTAAGAGTGCATCTATTTTCATCGCGTAATCTAAGGAATCATCAATAAAAAAAGAAAGTTCGGGCACAATCCGTAACTGCTTCCCGACAACGGCTCCCAACCTACGACGAATAACGGATTTCTGATCCTCGATTAACTTAAAAACAACCGCTCTGTCGCGTGTTGCCATAATACTCACATAAACTTTTGCAGAACTTAAATCGGGACTTATCCTAACTGCAGTTACGGTAATAAAACCCCCTCCGAAAAGAGATTTTGATTCACTCCTGAAAATTTCGGCAAGTTCTTTAGCCAATAACTTATTTACTTTTTGCTGTCTAAGGCTCTCCATATTGCAAATTTACTGAGTTTTAAGAGAAAAGCCCATTTTTAAACCTTAAAAAGCGAAGGTAAAGGTTGTTTAATTTGTGTAAATTTGGCATCTATTTACAACAATTAATTCAATAACTACTAAACAATGAATGCTGTAAGACGATTACGGAGAAAAATTTTTGGACTTTTCCACCCCGGCGATAAAGTTTATTGCCTTTATTGC
>CALMND010000271.1 GCA_937868565.1 uncultured Bacteroidota bacterium
AAAAATTGAAACAAACTACATTTGATATCATTCAATTGGAGGGACTTTTTATGGGGGTTTACATTGACACCATTAAAAAATATAGCGAAGCTAAAATTGTGTTAAGAGCCCACAACATCGAACATTTCATCTGGAAAAGGCATATTTCGAACGAAAAGAGTGCGGCTAGAAAGTTTTATTTATCGATTCAAAATAGACGTTTAAGAAAGTTTGAATTAAAGGTTTTGTCAAAAATAGATGCTGTTGTTCCAATCACCAAAACCGATGAAATTGAATTCAGAAAACTGGATTACGGCAAGAAGCTCTACGCTTGTATTACCGGAGTCGATGTAAAAAATTATCAGACAAAAAGTGATTTGCCAGAAAAAGCAAAAACAGTATTTTACTTTGGCTCCATGGACTGGATGCCCAATCAAGAGGCGGTGACCTGGTTTTTGGATAATTGCTGGGACACCGTTCATAGCGCTTTACCGGAGTCTAGACTAATTCTAGCGGGCAGGGGTATGCCACTCGAGTTTTTCCACATTACAAAACCAAATGTGCTTATTGTGGAAAATGTGGAGGATGGGAAAGCTTTTTATCAGCAGCATCAGGTTATGATAGTGCCACTTTGGTCGGGTAGTGGTTTAAGAATTAAAATTATTGAAGGGATGGCGTATGGCAAAGCCATTGTAAGCACTACCATTGGCGCGGAAGGAATTAATTACAGTCAAAATAAGAATATTTTAATAGCCGACAACCCTACCGATTTTTCAAAAAACGTAATAGAACTCCTTAAAAATAAAGAAAAGAGAACAGAGCTTGAAAAAGAAGCCGCTGCATTTTCCTTGCAGCAATTTGACAACTCAAAGGTTGTTGCGGGTTTAATTGAATTTTATAAAGAACTTTTGCTTGGATAATGTGTTTTTTATCATATTCACGATTTCTGTGCTTTTAATATTGCACACCTATTTTTTTTACCCTCTTGTTATGTTGACTTTTTTTTCAAACTACAAGGGGAAAAGAAAAGAGTTCTCTTCTATTGAGCAGGATTTGCCTAATTTGGCAATATTAATTGCTGCTTATAATGAAGAAAAAATTATAGGCGAAAAAATAAAGTCAATTTTTAACACCGATTACCCCTCTGAAAAAATTAGAGTTTATGTTGGATCAGATGCAAGCGAAGATGCCACGGAGTCAGTGGTTGAGAAACTCAAAGAGAAATATAAAAATCTCGAACTCATAAAATTTAAAAGTAGGGTTGGCAAAATTAATATTGTAAATCATCTGCAATCACTGGGCGATGAGGATATCTTGGTATTAACCGATGCCAATGTTTTGTTTAAAACAAATACACTTTTTGAATTGATTAAATATTTTAAGGACGAAAAAGTAGGTATCGTAGCAGCGAATATCATTAAGGAATCGCTCAATATGGCAGGAATTTCGCGTCAGGAAATCGTTTACCTCTCAATGGAAAATAGAATAAAAGCTGCGGAGAGTAATGCTCTTAATTTGATCATGGGGGCCGAAGGAGGCTGTTATGCAATTAGAAACAATTTATTTAGTAAAGTGCCGTCCAAATTTATTGTGGATGATTTTTACATTACTTTTCAGGTGTTAATTAAGGGGAAATACGCTTTGTTCAATCCAAATGCTCTCTGTTCTGAGGACGTTCCAAGTGAGGTAAGGGGAGAATATCGAAGAAAAGTAAGAATATCCTCGGGTAATTTTCAAAACCTTTTTTTCTTCAAACAAATTGCCTTTAAATTTTGGAGACCTATGGGTTTTAGTTTTATATCGCACAAAGTATTACGTTGGTTAACTCCTTTTTTCTTAATTTTTAGTTTGATAACTTCGGCTTTTTTGGCCGGCAACAGTCAGTTTTTCAGCTTTATTTTGTTTCTTCAAATACTTGGGTTTTTATTTCCGTTGCTCAATCATTTTTTTAGATTCGAAAACAGCTTGCTCAGGTTTATCAGCCACTTTTATTTTATGAATTTTGCTTTGCTTCATGGTTTTGTAAAATTTAGTAAAGGCATTAAAACTAGTATTTGGCAACCTGTAAAGAGAAATGTTTAGTAGAACGATAATCATACTTTTTTTTGTTTTGCATAGCCTTGTCTCTTATGCGCAGGGAGCGGGAAACGGCTCGGTTAAGCCTAAGGTGATAAAGATTAACAATGCAGAGAGCCTTTCGTTTGATAAAGAAAAAAATAACGCAAAGATTTTAAGGGGCAATGTTATCTGCGAGCACGATGGGGCTTTATTGTATTGTGATACGGCTTTTATTTTTGATTCTGAAACAAAAATGGAAGCCAAGGGCCATATAGTGATAGCAAAGGGAGACAGCATAAGGATTACCGGTGATAAGTTGTTTTACGATGGTAAAACTAAAATTGCGACTCTTGAAAATAATGTAAAATGTATTGAAAAGGACATGGTATTGACAACAAACCTTCTCACCTTCGATGTTGGTAAGTCAATTGCAAATTATTACAACGGAGGAACTATTGTAAATAAGGAGAATACTTTAGTAAGTAAAAACGGGCATTATTACTCTGGTACCAAAGAAGCTGCTTTCCATTATGAGGTGGAACTTACAAATCCTGATTACAAGATGAAATCAGACACGTTGCGGTATAAAATGACAAACAAAACTTCGTATTTCTTGGGGCCAAGTATTATATTGAGTAAGTCAGATTATATCTATTGTGAAAACGGCTGGTACGATACGAATAAAGAAAAAGCGCAATTCAGCAGGAACGCCCTGCTAATTACATCGCAACAAAAGCTAAAAGGTGACAGTTTGTTTTATGACCGGAACGCTAAAATAGGCAGGGCATACCGGAACGTAACGTTAACAGATACTTCTCAGAAATCTATTATATACGGCGACTACATCGAATATAAACAACTTAAATCCGAAGCATTTGTAACTAAAAAAGCATTGTATGCTCGTATCATGGAAGGCGATACACTATTTATCGCTGCGGATACTCTTTATCATCGGGATATTGATTCAGTTAATAATTTTTTAAATGCCTATCATGATGTAAGACTCTATAAAAAAAACTTGCAGGCAGTGTGCGATTCAGCTTCGTTAAATACCCAAGATTCTTTGTTGCAACTTTTTAAGTCTCCTTATCTCTGGAGTAATCACTCACAGGCCACCTCAAAAATAATTAAAGTAGACATTGGCAAGAATAGTATAAAGGGCTTTAAATTGGACGGCAGGGCTTCTTGTTCAAAACGCTGATACTCTCGGTCGAGACAAATTTAATCAGCTTTCCGGTAAAAATATAGAGGGATTTATCAATAACGACACAATTCGCAAGGTCATCGTTAAGGAAAATGCTGAAATTCTCTATTATCCAAAAAATAAAAATAAGATGGTCGGACTTAACAAAACAACATGTTCTGAAATTAATATGTGGTTAAAAAATGGGGATTTGGAGCGCGTAAGTCTAAAAACTAAAACAGAGGGGGCGATTGATCCCATTAAACAAATTGATGCTGAAAATACAAAACTGAAGGGGTTTGACTGGCAGTATGAAAAGCGTCCTAAATCAAGATTTGAGCTTCATACTAAGACCTTGAACCTAAAAAAAAAGAGTTTGATTAAAGACTAGACTTAACAATTTTTTTCTTTGCTTTTTAACCTTATTTATAGACTAGCTAGGTATTTGCTATCATATTTTTATATAAAAACAGTATTTTTACGCTTCTGAAAAATAGAACTGTATATACTTTATTAGCTCTTTCTTTTATTCTGGGTGCTTGTGATAAATACAATAAGCTCCTTAAGAGTACGAATTACGAACTGAAATACACCAAAGCCAAAGAGTACTACGACAAGGGACAGTATATCCGTTCTTCGCAACTTTTTGAAGAGCTTATTCCGGTTATGAAGGGAACTGAAAGAGCGGAGGAAGTTTTCTATTATTATACCTGGAGCGAATACAATTTAGGCGATTACCTTCTATGTCAATATCATTTTAAGAATTATACCCGTCAATTTCCTAACGGCAAGCATGGGGAGGAGTGTTATTATATGAACGCTTATTGTTACTTCTTAAACTCACCAAACTATAAACTTGACCAATCGTACACTAAAAATGCTATTAAAGAATTTCAATCTTTTATTGACTTCTACCCAGAAAGCAAGAGAATAGATACCTGTAATATTTTAATTGATCAGTTAAGGAATAAGCTCGAAAGAAAGGATTATGAAATAATAAAACAGTACTATAATTTAAGTGATTGGAAGGCTTGTATAGTAGCCACAAAAAATTACATAAAAGAGTATCCCTCAAGTACTTATAATGAGGAAATGTACTATCTTATGATCGATTCATATTACTTATTGGCCATAAACAGCATTCCTTCTAAAAAAGAGGAGAGATTAAACGGGGCGATCGAAAATTATGTGAAATTTTTAGATTTATACCCCAAAAGTTCGTATCTTAGCCGCGCTGAAACTATTTACACCAATTCTAAAAGAAATAAAGATAATTTAAATAAAAATGGATTTTAAGAAAACTAACGCAGAACAGAGCATTGTAACTCGCGATATCAGAAGATTTGACGGACTAACAGGGAATATATACGAG
>CALMND010000272.1 GCA_937868565.1 uncultured Bacteroidota bacterium
AGTAGTTGTGTTATCAGCCAGCCCAACCATTGCGGTTAATAGCGGTTCAATTTGTTCCGGCAATTCTTTCACAATGACACCATCGGGCGCATTAACCTACACTTTTTCTAATGGAGCCTCTGTTGTAACGCCTACCGCTAATGCTTCTTATTCGATTACCGGTACTAGTTCTGTTGGTTGTGTCAGTTCAAATACTGCCATAAGTTCTGTGACCGTTAACATTACGCCAACAGTATCTTCCAATAGCGGCAGTATTTGTTTAGGTGAGAGTTTTACCATAACTCCAAGCGGGGGGAATACCTATACCATTTCAGGGGGAGCCGCTGTGGTAACACCAACTGCTAACGCATCATTTAATATTATCTGCACCAGCTCAGCTGGATGCGTAAGTTCCAATACTGCAGTTAGCAATGTATCAGTTAACCCGTTGCCAAACGTTTCGGTAAATAGTGGGGTTATTTGTTCTGGCGGTTCATTTACAATTATTCCGACAGGTGCCAACACTTACACCATTTCGGGTGGCTTAGCCATTGTGTCGCCTATTTCTAACACCACGTATTCTGTTACCGGTACAAGTTCATTAGGGTGTTTGAGTCCTGCACCTGTCATCTGCAGTGTTACAGTTAATTCACTTCCTGTGATAACAGTAAATAGCGGTAGTATTTGTTCTGGCAATTCTTTTACTATTGTTCCCAGCGGTGCAGCTACCTATACTATTTCAGGCGGTTCTAGTGTGGTATCTCCTACTTCTAACTCAACTTATTCTGTTATTGGAACAAGTTCATTAGGTTGTTTGGGTGCTGCATCGGCCATTAGCAGTGTTACAGTTGTTGCTTTGCCGAGCGTTTCGGTAAATAGTGGCGCCGTTTGTAAGGGTCAATCCTTCACGCTAAGTCCTTCTGGAGCAAACAGCTATAGTTTTAGCAGCGGAAATGCTGTTGTAACACCGAGCACTACAAGCTCTTACTCCGTTAACGGCACGAATGCTCAGGGCTGTGTGAGTGCTAACGCAATTAGTACTGTTACGGTTAATTCACTTCCTAATGTCACAGCTTCATCCAGCAATAACACCATTTGTGTCGGCGAAACATCAACACTCAGTGCAAGCGGCGCTTCTTCTTATGTTTGGAACACGACATCTACTCTCGTTTCTTTGGTTGTTTCTCCAACTACAACTACTTCTTACACGGTTACCGGCACCGATAATAATGGTTGCGTGAATACTTCTTCTGTTACTCAAAATGTGAATGCTTGTACCTCATTAGCCTCGATTGCACGTGTTGATAATATCGTTAGCGTTTACCCTAATCCTAATAGCGGAGAGTTTACACTCAGTGCCAACTCAGATATTACTTTATCTATTGTTAATGAATTGGGTCAGCTTGTTAAAACTGTTACCCTCTATGAAAATAACAAACGCTCTATTTTGTTAAATGAACTGGCAAGTGGAATTTATTTCGTTGTTGGACAGAATGGTGGCCAAGTCGTTAGGGAAAAAATAATAGTGAATAAATAAAATCTGACCATCTTATATATCAAAGGGGGGCTCTAAATAGACCCCCCTTTTTTATTAGAGTTTGTAAGGCTGTTCTTACGAAAAAAATAGGAATCTTAAATTTGGTTTATATTAGTTTATTTCGGACTCCGGAAAATTTTCTTGGTTAACCTTAGTCTTCCTTCAATCGCTTCAAAATCTCCATCAACAAAAACTCCAGTCCATTTAATTTTATTTCGTAAAGTGTAGCCAACAGAACTCCTACTTTTCCTTCAGGAAAACCCTTTCTATTAAACCATTCCAGATAATTTACGGGCAAACGATAATACAAAGTGCCCGCATATTTACCATAAGGCATGGTTTTGGTAACCAGTTCTATTAATAGTTGCGGATTAAGTCCTTGCTGCACGTTTTTTTATAAAAGTATTTTTTCGATTTCGTTGGCATAATCTCCTTGCAAATCTTCGTGCAAAGCGGCGACCAAAGCACCTATTTTCTTTAGTTCCTGCGCGTACATATTCATAATCAACTGGCTTTTACTAAACGGAATGGATGAATTTTTTAGTTTCTTGCAGAAATAAATATGAAGTTCCGCATTCAGAGCTTTATCGCCTACATACTTACAATATTTATTAACTAGTCTGAGGATTTTACGAAGGCTTTTTTTTATGTAATATAAATTAGCTCTATCGTCGATTGAAGAAAAATATAGATCAATTTCTTCTTTCACTTCCTTAATAAAAGCCTCTTTATCATGGGCGGAAAACAAAAGGTAATCCAGATACTCCTTGTTGTCCTTTTTATATTTTGCTATGTAAACACATAGTTCACTTAGTTCCTTAGCGGAAAGTAATTGCAGTTCTTTTTTTAATTCGCTGATGCTCGAAACTTTCACTGTTACCTGTTAAAAGTAAAAATGCGACCCTAAAAGTCGCATTTTGTTTAGTTGTGAATAAAACTATTTGTCTCTTTTTTTGAGCCATTGCGTTACCGCAGGAGCCAGCTCCTTTTGTGATTTACCACCCACAAACACCCCAATATGACCACCTTTAAAACTGTAAAGTTCTTTATCCTCGCTTCCAACAAGATCATTAAGTGGAATAGTTGCAGAGGGAGGCACTAAATGATCCTCAGTTGCATAAATATTTAGCAAGGGCGACGTAAGGTTTTTAAGATTTACTTTCTTACCACCTACTTCCAGCTCTCCCTTAACCAATTTATTCTTTTGATAGAGGTCCTTCATAAATTGTCTGAAACATTCACCTGCCTGGTCAGGGCTTTCGCTTATCCATTTTTCCATGCGCAAAAAATTCATCAACTTGTCTTTATCATCCATAGAATTTGTTAAAGCGCTTTGTTTCTGAGCCTTCATCATGGGCTTTAACATGTCAAACCCTTGATTTAAAAAATCACCTGGAATTAAGCCGTGATTAGCATCTACCAGTAAATCAAAGTCCATATCCTTACTCCATCTGAATAGCAATCCGTCGTTCGTGCTAAAATCAACAGGAGTTACATGCGTTACTAAATTTTTTACCTTAAAAGGATACAACGACGAGTATATAACGCTTAACGTTCCTCCCTGGCAAATGCTTAAAACATTAATTTTGTCGAGATGATGTTTTTTGCGTATAAAATCAACGCAATTGTTTATATAACCATTAACGTAGTCATCTATACTCAAAAATCTGTCAGACCTACCCGGGAAACCCCAATCGATCAAATACACTTCCAAACCTGCCGCTAGGAGATTTTTAACATAACTTCTGTCGGGTTGCAAATCCAACATTTTATACGTGTTTACTAAGGCGTATACGATTAACACAGGAGTCTTGTAGGTGGCGTCCGTTTCACGATCATACCTATAAAGGGTTAATTTATCTTCTTTATACACGGAAGTTTTGGGCGTAGAAGCGATGTCCACTTCACCAATTTTATTTAAGGTTTCATAACCCTTCAACAATTTAGAGCTCATATTGTTGAATTCTTCTATCATTTTATTTTCCATACAAACTGATTTTTTCGATTTAAATTTACAACTAATATGCCAGAGCTAACTTAAAATTTATTTAGTAATTTCCATACTCCTGTCCGTAAGTATAAATTCTACCTTCACGTCATCCACATAAAGCTTTTTCTTGGCTTCTACGTTCCAGACGGTAAACATTATTTTGTCTACTTTATCCGCGTTTTTAACATCCTCAGGCGCTAATTCGTAACCAAATTCTTTGTAATCCCATTTTTCAGGGAAAATAAATTCGCTATTCATGTAAAAAGGAATTTCGAGTAGAGCTTTATGTTGTTTATCAAAAAACTGTAAAAACGCATGAATTGAATTTACTCCTTTGTCGGCATAACAATAAAATGAGAAACGAATTTTTTTATTTTCTTTGGCCTTGAAAATTTCCGGATAGTTACACTCAGCTACGTTGGTGATGAAGTTTTTCGAATCCAACAAAACCGATTTATTTCCCGAATATTTTTTTTCATCGGTTACATTTAGCTTTAAAACAGCATTTTCAAAATCTTCTGTTATTGAACTTTGTTTCGTTATAATTGATGGCGGTATCGGATAAATATTCGCCTTATCCAGTCTGAAAAAATTGCGCCAGAATAATTCTTTGTGGGTTGTATACTCGTCTAATATTCCACCACTCATTTGCATATTCTTTAGCTGATAGTAAGCAATTGATAACAACATGACAAAGCTAAACACTGCTTTTTGTTTTATAGTTCTGCAAACTGCCGCTAAAGCTCCCAGAAATATGGCCGGAACAACATACACATCAATAAGAGCTCTTTTTAAGATTGGCCAGTACCACCAGGAACTGTACAGAAAAACAACTAACAAAAAGAAAAATAATAAAAAGACTCTTTTGCGCATAGGTAGGTAAGAAAGTCCACACATGGAAACAAATGTGACGGGTACATAAACAAACAGTCCCAAATAGTAACTAAACAACGCGTCAAAAAATCTGGAGCGATTGAAGTAAAATTTTTCCCCAGAATAGGTATAAGAAAAAACAGAACCCGTTTGCAAATAGGTAATTGCTAATTGATTGAAAACCGCTCCGATTACTAACGCTAAAATAATAAGGTGATTGGCTTTGAGTTTTTCCCATTTAAATTTTTCTTTAAAAAATCCTGCCGGAACAAAAGCCGGTACAATCAATATAGCCAAACCATTTAGAGGTCTTATACATCCTGTAATAACGAAAAATAAAAGGCATAGCAGGATGTTCTGTAGCTTTTTATCCTCATCATTAAAAAAGGAATGTAAATAATAAATAAAAAGCGTTAAAAAAGTGAATGAGTAAGCATGTGACAAACAATTTCCTTTTATAGAATAGGTAAATAAATGTGTACCATAAAAAATAGAGACTGGCACCAGAAAAGCGGCAAATTGATTGTCAAATAACTTTAGAATTAACTTTCTTAAAAAAATTAAACCAATAATCAGGTAAACGAGAGATGCCAAACCGACTGCTAATTGGTAAGGTTGAGAAAAACCATCTGGTGGATAGTGAAATATTTTTACGAAAACATGAGCAGCAAGAAAAAAAGGAAACCAGATATAAGAAAGCCCCTGATAGAATTTATTTATCTTTCTGCCTTCATACTCAACTAAAATATTCTGTTCCGGGTTTTCAAAAGCACTATAAATATAGTTTGCATTATACACCCTGTTAAACCACTTAAAATCATAGTTTTTATCGTTGTGTATGAATCGTGCCGGTAAATAAGAGTAATATCCTAAACCATCGCCAGCAATAAATTTATGCCATGGGGAGTTTAAAGGGCGCAAATAAAAAAAAGCCAGAATGGCAGAAACGATAAAT
>CALMND010000273.1 GCA_937868565.1 uncultured Bacteroidota bacterium
GGCGTTCTATAGTTGTTTGGTTGTATAGGTCGGTATTGTATTCTAAACTTAATTGCAAACCTTCCTCGCTTTCCGTAAAGGTAAACGTTAAATCAAATTTACTAGTTACTGTCGATGGGGTGTTGTAGGTTTTAACTTCAAGATTGCCAAATCGGTTTGTACTTTCTATGTTGCTGGCTTCGTTGTTTTGTAATACGACCATCACATCAAATAGGGCATTTCTGCTCAGGTCGCGTTGAAGGTTTAATTCTTCCAATAGCTCGTCAAAGGGGTATGCTTGATGTTCAAAAGCACCAAGGGTGGTGTTTTTAACTTGTGCGAAGATGTTGATGAAGTTTTCGTTACTGTTAAATTGGTTGCGCAGTGCCAAAGTGTTTACATAAAATCCTATTTGACCTTCTAGGTCCATGTGTTCTCGGCCAGCTATAGGGCTTCCCAGGATAATATCTTCCTGATTCGTGTATTTGTATAGCAGGGTATTTACCAGGGAAAGTAAGCCCATATATAGTGTACCACCCTGTTCCTGGCTTAATGTTTTAATGCTTGCACTTAAGGACTGAGAGAGTGTTTTTTGAAGTGTGCTGCCGTTATAGGTTTTTACGGATGGTCGTAATTTATCGGTGGCTAATTCTAGTACGGGAAGATTGCCTGAAAATTGTTCTTTCCAATACACTTTATGAAGAGTGAGCTTATCTCCGTTTAATTCGTTTTGCTGCCAACTCGCATAGTCTTTGTACTGAATGCGCAATGGAGTTAACGGGTTTTCTTTTCCTTCGGTATATGCATTATACAGCATCATGAGTTCTTTTACCAATATGCTCATCGACCAGCCATCGCTGATGATGTGATGCATAACGTAACTGAACACCCAGGTAGTATCGCCGGTTTGGTAAAGGCTTGCACGTAATAACGGTCCGCTGCTTAGTTCAAAGATGCTTTGCTGGTCTTTACTTATGTGGGAGGTTAATGTTGATTGCTGGTCCTTGTTTGCCCTAAGGTCTTTGTACGAAATTGTAAAGCCTGAGGCCAAAGGACTGTTGATGTACTGGCGAATTTCTCCTTCTGCGTTTTCTTTAAATATCGTTCGCAAAATCTCATGGCGCTCTATCAGGTCTTGAAAAGATTGCTCTAATTTATCACGATCCAACGGCCCTTCAAATACATAAACACCCGGAATGTTATACGCTACATTGCCTTCTCCAAATTGACTCAATATCCATAAGCGACGCTGAGATGAAGATAAAGGGTAGCTAGTTTGTTCTGCCACCACTGGAATACTTAACTTTAAGGAATCAGAAGAAACACCCTGATTGTTGCTTATCAAAATTTGCAGCAATTCTGCTTTGTTCTTTTTAATCTCTAAAATCAATTCCTGATCTATATTAGACTCAGAACTGAATATTTTCAAATTCCCATCAACGACTTCCAGTAATAAATTATTCTCTCTTATCTTCTTTAATAATTTTTTCATATATAATTTGATATATATTATTAATAATCTTTATTAGTAGTATTATTATTTAATATATTAAACGTTTCA
>CALMND010000274.1 GCA_937868565.1 uncultured Bacteroidota bacterium
CAGACGGTTTTTCTGTCTCAACTGACTTATCTATGTCTACAGCACGCCTGATTTGCTCTATTTCTATTTTGTTGCTCTACTCTCCTTGTAAAGCATTAGTTCCCTCTTTAAGCTTTAAACTTCACTCTCATATTTCCTCTCTGCCATCAGTCTACTTTTCTCCACTTACAATTTATCCTTTTACCCTTACAAGCGACTCTGCAACATCATATTTTCCTTCTATAATTTACTTATTTTTCTTTCATACTCATCGACTTTCTTTTCCATTTCCATCCTGTACTTTTCATGGTCTTTTTCCAAAGATTTGTATTTTTCCAAAGTCTACCGTGTCAAAGTCTGTTGAGCTTAAATGATTGTCTGGTACTTTTGACCTTTTGTTGTCCGCTCTGTCATATCATCTGTCTGTTTCTTCTGCTCGTATGCTTTCAATAAAGATTGGAAATGTTAGATTTGTAAGACGTAATTCTATGCTGCTGTTTAATGTTCCTTCACCTTTTGCTACAATTCCTCTATTTTCTTTTTCTTGGAGTTCACTTTCTTTATCAATCTTGCATTTTATTCCTTTACCTCAGCATACGAATCCTGAAGTATTTTGTAAACTTAGTCGACTTTTCTAACATCTGCACTTTGCTTTTTTTTCTGTACTGGTTTTTTCACATCGCTCTTCTTCATTCTCGAGGTACTCTGAATATGCCGATTGTTTGCTCCCAAGAAATTTTACTTATCATTTTTAATCCCACAGCAGTTCTCTCTCAGACACAATTGTTTATGACTATTCATGCGCTTTTTCATTCTAATATAGACTTTTTATCCCAATCTAATGAGCGAGCTTTTTGTTATTTTATTTCAAATTGAATTGGTTTTAGTAACAATTTAAAATGATCAGTTATGTACATTCTTGATTTATTCAATAAAATTTATTTATTTGTAAAGTTTGTCAAGTTTATTTTCTCATGAGTATAAAAGTGTCAATAAAAGAAAATTATCGAAGCAATGGTTTTCAATTACAAATCTGCATAATTTTAATTTAAATCATTGAGACATTCCAAAGCTCAACAAACTAATGTTTTTTTGACTGTACAATAAAATTGCCATTGGTTCATTTTCTCATTATTTTTCTCAGGCAGACATTTGTGAGTATTATAACAAAAATGTCTTCGGACATAATACATTTAAAATCAAATAAAATGGCACATAAAAAAGGCGCGGGTTCATCGGATAACGGTCGCGAATCACACAGTAAACGTTTAGGAGTTAAAATTTTCGGCGGACAAGACTGCGTAGCCGGTAATATTATTGTACGCCAGCGTGGCACGAAACACCACCCGGGAGAAAACGTTGGCATTGGTAAAGATCATACGTTGTATGCTTTAGCTGATGGTAAAGTTGTTTTCAAAAAGAAGAGAGATGACCGTTCGTATGTGTCGGTTATTTCTGCGGAAGCTTAGTCGTTATTTAATTATCATTTAAAGCCCTCCGTAAAAAAACGGCGGGCTTTTTTAATTATAATTTGTTTTATTTGCCAATCTTAACAAGGTTTTAGGTAATTCCCCTAAACCTAGTCAAAATCTTGCGAAGAGTCTTTTATTTTTTCTTTAGATAACAAGAGTTAAATTTGTTAACTAAAATTCAATTCACAAAAAAGTTTATGTTACAACTCAATTATATACGCGATAACAAGGAAAATGTTTTAAAACGTTTGGCCATTAAAAACTTTAAAGATGCGGAGGCAGTTATTGATTCCGTTATTGAAAAGGATAATTTGCGCAAGGCTACGCAAAAACAAACCGATGACACCAAAGCAGAAGCTAATGTCCTAGCCAGGCAAATAGGTGATTTAATGAAAGCCGGAAACAGGGAAGAGGCGGAAGCTATGAAGTTGAAAACAGCTGAGTTAAAAAACAACGAAAAATTACTCGACGAAAAACTCAAAGTCATTGAACAGGAAGTGCATAATTTGTTGGTAACGGTTCCCAACTTGCCGCATTTAAGCGTTCCTGCTGGAAACAGTCCCGAAGAGAATCTGGTGATGCTGGAAGAGGGCGTAAAGCCAAAATTGTATGACGGAGCAAAACCACATTGGGAGTTAACGAGCAAATACGACATTATAGATTTTGAGTTAGGCGTGAAGCTCACAGGTGCGGGTTTTCCGGTTTACAAAGGAAAAGGCGCTAGACTGCAAAGAGCGCTGATTAATTTCTTTTTAGATAAAGCAACGGCTTCGGGATACAAAGAAGTGCAACCGCCTATTTTAGTGAATCAGGATAGTGGGTATGGCACCGGGCAGTTGCCCGATAAAGAAGGACAGATGTACTATGTTGCGGAAGATAATCTGTATTTAATTCCAACCGCCGAAGTGCCTATTACGAACATTTATAGAGACGTTATTTTAAAGGAAAGCGATTTACCAATTCTGAATTGTGGTTACACCCCCTGTTTCAGACGTGAAGCCGGAAGTTACGGCAAAGATGTACGTGGCTTAAATCGCTTACACCAATTTGATAAAGTAGAAATCGTACAAATTGCACATCCACAAGAGAGTTACGAAATACTGGAGCAAATGTTAAAGCATTCTGCAGATTTGTTGAGAGATTTGGAACTGCCTTTCCGTGTTTTAAAATTATGTGGAGGTGATATGAGTTTTGGTAGCGCCATGACTTATGATTTGGAGGTATGGAGTGCCGCCCAACAACGCTGGCTGGAAGTGAGCAGCGTGAGTAATTTTGAAACCTTTCAAACCAATCGTTTGAAGTGTCGTTACAAAGACGAAAAAGGAAAAACGCAATTGGCACATAGTTTAAATGGAAGTGCTTTAGCTCTACCGCGCATCGTAGCTGCTTTGCTGGAGAACAACCAAACTGAAAACGGAATCAAAATTCCCAAAGCGGTAGCAGCTTATTGTGGCTTTGATATGATTAATTAATGAAATGCCTGCTTTATAAGATATGTGTTTGTTTGGGTCTTTTCTTATTGGGCTCCTGTGAACAAACAGATATCTACAAACAAGGTTCAAAAACGAGTGATAGTTTAATTGGTGCAGTAGGCAGCATGGCTATAGAGTTTTCTAAAATTGACACCCTGCTCTTACAAAAGGCTGTGACACGTTTCAGTGATTACAGTAATTTCATCAAGCAAAACATAAACGACACGGTTTCTAAAAACGAAGCGGAAGATCTGCAAAGTTTTTTCGAGAGCGGAAAAAATCTGGAGAATTTTTCTAAGAATAGGATTTTTATAACAGCTCGTGCAGGCGTAATAAATAAACAGCTAAGCAAGCTAAGTGAAGATATCCGAAATAAAAATATTTCTACGGATGAAATGAAAAAATATCTGGATGCTGAAAAAGAGGAAGCAAAAAAATTAATTGATGCCGCCAATGCCCAGGTGAAGATATTTTATTCAGGCATAGAAGAGTTTAGGAATTCTTTAAGAGGGGTTGAAGAACTCATGCGCAATAGAAATAAAGGCGAACTGCCAACAATTATTAAAGACACTCTTTCTTTATAACATGGCCATTAGCATACAGCAGCAGGATATTCGTTTTAAGTTGAAACAATCTAATACCATTAAGGCCTGGATTAAAAAAATAATTGTACTCGAGAAAAAAAAGTGCGGACAACTTAATTTTGTTTTTACCAACGACGAAACTCTTTTAAAAACCAATATTGAGTTTTTAAAACATAACACGTACACTGACATTATTACTTTTGATTACTGTGAGGGCTCTGTAATAAATGGAGATGTACTCATCAGCGTTGAGCGTGTGGAAGAAAATGCAAAAAAATTTAAAACTTCTTTTGATGAAGAGTTAAAACGGGTCATGATTCATGGGGTTTTGCATTTGTGCGGATACATGGACAAGACCAAGAAAGACATAGCTACTATCCGTAAGAAAGAGGCCTCAGCTCTTGCCAGGTTTTAAAATAATCAAATAGCAGCATTTTGTAAGCAAGAAATGGCTATCACTGCCCAAAAGTTTGACCGGAGCCTGTGCTTTTGTTTGAATTACGTAGACTAAATGTAATAGGATAGTTTGTTTTATAACGCACAAATTTATTATTTAAAGTAGCGGGTAACCATTTGGTTTGTTTGATCAGACGGATAGCCTCCTCACTGCACCCACCATTAACACCTTGTTTTACGATTAGATTAGTCGCATAACCGTTTGTTTCCACAACAAACTCAACTACTACGGTTCCCTCAATTGAATTTTCGATGGCTGGTTTGGGATATTCAATTTCCGAGAGTATAAATTCCGCCAAGCCCTCGTCCCCGTTTTTGTAATACTCTGGAGATTTATCCGCCCTTGAATAAATGGTGTAGGAGCTATCGGCAGCCAAAGGCTTTTTAAAACTTAATTTATTTTTTTGTTTGAAGTAACGATTGTATTTATCCGTTGATACATGGAAAGCGACAAAATAAGGACGTAACTCATCCGGCAAATTAAGCGTGCGTTTAAACTTCACAAAACGAAGCATACGTTTTAATTCGTTGCGTAAATAATTATTAGTACCTCCAGTCATGCTTTCGTTTATGGCGTTACCCGCCGAATCGAGACTGAAATAGGCCACTACATCAGCGCCAAAATTTGAGGTAAGTAAAACCTTGGATAAGTTTAATTGGGTTTGTAAAACCTGTTCCATCTGTTCTTTGCCCCCAACGGGGATGGCTTCGAATTCAGGGTCTGTGGCCGATATCTGCGCTTTTGCACTAATGAAAACAAGACAAGAAAAAGCAACAAAATACTGTCTAAGCATAGTTAAAGTTAAGAAAATGGAATTAGTAAAGCAAATAGTTTTTGAAGCAGAGTAGTACTTCCAAAGAAATAGCGGATAACAGAGATGAGTGACTTACGTCCGTAGTTGCAAGTGAGTCACATTAATTTGCGCATTCGTAGCTATTATTTTTTGTACTCCAAATCGGCTGGAGAATACTTTTTCAGATTTTTTATTTTTTCCAATTGGGGTCCTACCACTACTTCATCTCCGGCAATAACTAATTTGTAGGCATCAGGAGAGAAATACTTTTTAATTATTTTTTGTACATCTTCCAGTTTTAGTTTTCCAAGTTCATTTACATGATTAAGCTGTTTACTAAAATCGTGTTTAACCGGGTCGTAAAACTCGACGATTTCATCTGGAAATTCCAAACTAAGCACATGTGTTTTGTAGCGTACAATTTCGTTTTCGAAATCCTGTTGTTTAATTGGTTCAGAATTAAATTTCGCGAGGGTTTTATCAAAGAGCACCACGGTGTTGTATAGTTCGCTATTTCTTACTGAACAGCCAATGGACATAAGATTAGAAAACTGAGAAGTTTGATGTGAGCTTCCAATGGCGTAGGTTTTGCCTCCAATTTCCCGTATTTCTTTGAATAATGCCTGGTTAAATAAGAGGTTTGCAACGTAAAAACCAATTGCGTTTTTATCTTTAACGGACGGTGCTGGTTTGTTCCATTCCAGCGCGGATTGCGTAGCACCGCTTCTGTTTACGAAATAGTATTCTTTGTTTTTTATTTGAGGTTCTTCTAAGGCAACTCCGTTCACTTCACCGTAAGTAGATTGCCAGTTTCCAAAATAAATTTCAACCAGCTTTTTTATTTCGTTACTATCAAAGTTCCCACAAACTACAATCTTTGTGTTTTTTGGCGTGTAATTGAATTGATGAAATTCTTTTAATTTTTCAGGTGTTATAAGTTTGAGTTGGTTCTTATAGATACTCCTACCAAGTGGACTTTCAAGACCATACAAAGATAAATTGGAATAAATCTGAGCCATACCTCCGATATCCATTTTTGTTGGGTTGTTGTAATTAATTAAATAGGAAATGTGTTGATCCACTTTTTCTTTTTTAAAAAGTGGTTGCTGAATGGCCGCACTCATCATCTCAAACACCGTATTTGCATCTTTACTCAAAAAATTGCTGGATATTCTTGTATTATCGAAGTTAGAGCTAGTGCTTAATTCGGCACCAATAGCAAAAGCTTTGTCATTTTGTTGTTCCTCGTCAAATTTCGAATTTCCCTGTAGAACAAGGTTAGCTACAATTCCATTATAACCCTGCTGACCAGGCGTTTCATTTTTCTTCCCACTATTAATTATTATTGACAGATACATGGCTTCAATTTTGCCATATTTCATCAGGTAAATTTTTAGACCGTTTTTAAGGGTGTAGGTTTCCATTGTTGGTGCCTGTTGCGCTTTGAAGCGAAATAAGAAACTGATAAAAAAAGAAAGGAGAATTATTTTTTTCATATGTTTAAATTATTGTTTTGGTTGTCATATAGAATAATCATTTTAACTATTTATTGTTTATGTTTCATAGCAAACTTGATTATTTCATGTGGCAGAGATTTATTAATCAACTTCTTTTGGTTTAATATTTATAATCTTTAAATTTTCCGGATTAAAGTATCTCTTCCCAATCTCACGCAAGTGTGTGTTATTTATTTTTCTGTACTCTTCCAGCGAGGCGTTGTATTTTTTGTAATCATTGTAATAATATTCCGCAAAGCCCAGCACCCCGTTTATTTCCTGGTTTGAATAGCTACCGAAAACAACTTTTGTTTCGAGATAACTGAGATAATTTTTAATATCGTTTTCGTCAAAACCTTCGGCAACAAGTTCATCAATTTCTTTGCTGATTATTTTTTTTACTTTAGCGTTCCCGACAGAGGCTTGCATTACAATGTCAAAGGCTGTGTAGTTGTTATACATTCGCGCATCATATTGTGAACCGCTAACCTGATAAGCAAGATTGGTGTTTACGAGACGTTTATTCAATAATGAATTACTATTACTAAACAATAATTCGGTGAAAAGGTTAAATGCATAATAATCCTTGTGTCCAAAAGCAGGCGATGGCACAACATAAGAATAGATCTGGACTGGAAAATCCACGGTTAGTTCTTCCAATTCAATTTTGTGCTTAAAAATATCAGGTTCATTCTTTTTTTGATTAAGCGGTAATTGTTTTTTTATTTGTCCGAAATATTTTTCACAGAGGGCAAACATGTCTTTTGCTTTTACATTTCCGGTAATGACAACAAATGCGTTATTGGGACTATAATATTTATCGTAAAATTCCTGACATTGTTTAGTAGTGAAAGAAGTTATTTCATTTAGATTGCCTATAACATCTACCTGATATGGATGTTCTTTTGGATAAAGGTATTTGTAACGTTCCGCACTTAACCTCCTGTACCAATTATTCTCTCCCAACCTTAGTTCCTCACCCACCACTTCTCTTTCAGTATCCAACACATTTTGGTCGAGTATTAAATTGGCCATTCTATCTGCTTCCATGTCAATAACGAGTTCCAATTCACTGGCAGGAACTTCTTCGTGATAAACGGTTCTGTCATACGTGGTGTAAGCATTTATCACACCTCCCAATTTATCAACGATTTTAAACGGTTTACTATCGCCATTAAATTTTTTAGTTCCCCTAAACATCATGTGTTCGAAAAGATGGGCCATTCCTCTTACGCCATCCCATTCGTCTTTACTGCCAACACGATACCAAACCTGAATTTGAGCCATATTATTCGTGTTTTTTTCGCAGACAATAATTTTTAAACCATTGGCTAGGGTTTTTGATTCCATTGGATAGTCAAACGCAAAGGAGAAGAGCGAAGCAAAAACCAAGGAGAAAGTGAAAGATAGTTTTTTCATATTTGTTTAAAATGATAGATTAAGCCCGAAAGTAAAACCTTGTTTTAGTTTGTCATTAGCTGAATAGGCTAACACGTAATCAAAGCGGATAACTTTAAATATTTTTTCAATTCCAAAATTAACTTCGTAATAATATTTTAATTTGTTGCTGGTTAGAATGTGTGCGCCCACTAACTCCTGCACATTTAATTTTTTGATCAGTGGAATTTTGGTTAGAAGAAATCCGCGAAAATGATGCTCTCCATGCGCTTCGGCGAACCATTTATCGGCACTAAAAGTATAGTAGGGCAGAAGCCGGAAGCTACTTAGGTAATCGTTGGTACTAAAAATGGTTTGATTGCCAAGAAAATATTTAAAATCCATAAAATATAATTTTTTGGTATTTAAAAATCCACCGCCTCGTAGTCGGTAGCTTAGTCTGCCAAATAAACCCAGTTTGATATCATCGGTAGCAGTTGCACTTAATAAATCATAATTAGCGGAGGTATTGAAAATAGGAAACGCTTTTTTATAAGTTACATTTAAACGCGGATACTTGCTGCCGCTAATAATTTTTTGATGCGGCATGGTGTAGTATTTTTGTTTAAAGCGAAACTGGAAAGTAAATTCGGTTGTAAATGAACGATTGGTTGTAAACATGGAATCGTGCGTGAATTCATTTCTGGGGTCGTTGCTGCTAAACAATTTATTTTTATCGTCTATGAGCAGTAAGTCGGTTGTATTACGTAAGGGGTCACGCTGCATATATCTGATAATGGAGGATACATAAATGCCATTTATCAATTCAGTGTAGTGATATGCCTCTACTCCTGTTTCCTTAAATGTTTTCATGTAGTTTTGATTTAAAAAAAGTGTATAAAGCGAATTAATTAATGGGGAAATGGGGTCTTGCTGATTGTACTGTTCTGCAATGGATTTAAGTTTAACGCCAAAACTTGAAAATTTTTCGGGTTTGTAGTAATAGTTAAAAGCCAATTCTCCGCCCCATAGCTTATTTGAAAAACCGTATCTGGATCGGCCAGCTATAAAGTATTGCTTGAAATTTTCGAAGGTTTTACTTATCCTGAATTTGTAGCTCAGGTTAAGTCCTTCAACGGTATTGTATTGCACGCCATTAGTTATAACTCCCGGCAGGGAAATGCTAAAGTTCTTTTTTGTTATGTTGTAATCATAACCCATGAAGAAGTCTCGTAACTTGTACTTGTTATTTTTGTTGTCAACAGAATCTTTATAATGGTCTGTATTTCTGATTTTGGCAATGCTGTCTTTTTGCCTATAGTCGTTTATTTCTTCTTGGGTGAGCGGAACAGCGCGATTGACAGTCCAATAAACCGAATCTTTTTTGTTGGCACCTTCTTCAACTTTTAGCAATTCGTTCTTAAAGAATTTTTTCGGAAAAACCGGAGTCAAATCGTATTCTTTAATATTCGCATTAAAATAACCTCTGCCTTTAAATCCAAAGGCTTTAAAATCAAATCCAAAATTTAAAGAAATCGGCATCCAAATGCTATCCCCCCTAACAGGCGAATGTAATTGTTTTATATAGAGTGTATCCACAAAATCAATCTTCGCATCTTTGGTCAACATCATATCCACGCTAGTAATTCTCCAGGTGCTGTCTTGAATATAAATGATTCCTCTAAAACAGGGGTCAGCTTTTCGTTTAGGAACGACTTTAATTTTATTAATGATCTTACCATCAGTTGTTATCGTGCCAAGTAGGTAGTATTTATAAAACAAAAACGCGTTTTCGTGAATGGGTGAGGTAAATGGCCTGTCGCTAAGGTTGCCCAATTCAACTAAATTGTTATAAAAATTTACTTTCATATCGCTGAGCTGATTAAAGCTAAAAGATTTATTATCCCCACTTACTTTGCTGCTGTACATAATTTCTTTTTCGTTGTCCGTTTTTTTAAAATGGTATTTACTCTCGCTTTCTGAAAGATATACTACACCTTTCATATCAGCAGTATCAGAAAGGTCGCCGCCACTGAGTTTAATTAATTTGTCAAGATTTTTTGGAACTGAATTAATTCTTTGTAGGCCTTTTATATAGGCTTTGCAGGTGTATGCATCTAATTGATTCAAATAATATTTACGCTTTCGGATGGCTTTTCGAATAATAGGGTAGGCGGGGTCTTCACCGGCTTTAATTTCCACCTCTTTTAACGATACTCCTTCAGGAATTAATTTTATATCCAGGTTTTTATTGGAATCGAGAAGTACGCTTTCAGTTTTTTTTGTGTAGCCAACATATTGATACACGATTTCGTACGTACCCGCTGGTAACTTAAGCGCATACATACCGTTGATA
>CALMND010000275.1 GCA_937868565.1 uncultured Bacteroidota bacterium
TCAGTGACGTTGGTATACGTCTTCTCAGAACAAATCCTTATAACAATAAACTATTGGTTATTTATGATAATACTAACATCGATATCATAGACATTAACGGTTCAATAAAAAACTATCCCGATTTCAAACTAAAATCACTTGGTGGTAAAAAAGTAGTTAACGAGGTCACCTTTTTTAAGCAGTTTGCTTACCTTGCCTGCGGGTTTGGAGTTGTTGTCTTTGACACGGAAAGGCTTGAAATAAAAGACACGTATTATATCGGCCCAAACGCATCACCTCTCGATGTTTATCAGGTTGCCCTTACAGATTCACTGATATTTGCTGCCACTTCAATCGGAATGTTAAAGGCTAACTATCTAAAAGGAATACTCAATAACTATAAAAATTGGATTTTTGATAGTATTAACCTACCTAAAGGGCCTTATGTAGGGGTAGTTAATGCTTCTGGCAAAGTATACTGCGCCTATGCTCCAAGCAAGCTGGACCCAAGCATTCAAGGTAAAGATACGTTATATAAACTTAAAATTAACTCCTGGGAAAATAAATCAAAATCAGCAAGTACTATTTTAAAAATGGGAACTTTTGGTAACAACACCTTCTACATGTTCAATCAAATTGGACTGCTGGTCAGTAATGTTATTACCGATTCTCTTGTGACCAACATTAATAATTTTAACGGGCAATCAGACTATGGTACTCTTCGTGATGTGTATTTTGATAAGGATCATACTTCAAATATTTCGTATTGGTTAGCGGATGTTCGCTTTGGGCTCTATCGAAATTACTATTATTATGAACCATCAACTAAAGTAGTAAGAAATGGAACGAACTCTCATGCTATAGGCAATATTGATGCTTTAAACGGTATTGTTGCCTTATCACCGGCTTATGTTGATAATGCTGGTATTCCAACTTTTTCGAGAGAAGGCATTAATATTTTAAAGGAAGGGGAATGGTCCTATATTAGCTCTAACGATTTGAGTAACACTCCTATTATCGATATTACTTCCATTATGATGGATAGAAAAGATAAAACCAAAATGTGGGCAACTTCCTGGTTTTATGGCGTTATGCAGTACAAAAATAATAAGTTGGTTTCTGTTTATACACCCTCAAACATAGGAATGCCTGTGTATTCAGATAAGCTTCCTCGATGTTCGGGACTAAGCATGGATAAGGACGGAAACGTATGGTTTGCGCAAAGTGACTTGGACTCGTATTTAGGAGTGATAAAAAAAAGTGGTGAGTTTCAGGGTTTTAAATTTAACGGAGGTAAATTTGCCCGCAAAACCTTTGTAGATAAAAATAATTTTGTTTGGATTTTGCATGAACGAGAAGGGGGAATAACCGTTTTTAAGAACAACGGCTTTAATAGCCCTCAAGTGGATATTAACTATAAGATTTTAGGCAAAGAAGTGGGAAAGGGAAATCTTCAATCTAATTCAGTATATTCAATTGCCGAAGACAAAGATGGAAAAATATGGATTGGTACTGATGCCGGAATAAGCGTTTTTTATAATTCGGCCAATATGTTCACTAGATCGGATTTTGATTCGCAGCCGATTAAAATCGTTCAGGATGGGAACGTGGAATTGCTTTTGAGCAAAGAGACGGTTAAAGCAATAACCATTGATGGCGCCAACAATAAATGGGTGGGCACCGAAAGCGGTGGAATATATTGTTTCAGTCCAGATGGGATAACTCAACTTTATCATTTTACAAAAGAAAATAGCCCGCTTTATTCAAATACCATAGTTGATATTAATTACAATGAGGCAACCGGCGATATTTTTATAGGTACATCCGTTGGACTGCAATCTTTTAGAAGTATTATTCTTGAAGGCGGCGAGCAATACACGAATGTATATGCTTTTCCAAATCCTGTGAGACCCGATTATCAGGGAACAGTTTTAATCAGAGGTTTAGTTGATAATTCCATTGTTAAAATTGTAGACGAAAGTGGTAATATGGTTTGGGAAATAAAATCAACAGGTGGTCAGGTAGAATGGCCTATTACGAATTTATCAGGTAGTCGCGTTAGCTCGGGGGTTTACGTTGTTTACGCTTCCAACACAACCGCTGAGTTAAAGGCACTCACCAAAATTTTGGTTGTAAATTAATGAGGGTTTCAGATAAAGCTATTGTACTGCAAAGCATAAAACTTGGCGATCAGAAAGTTATTTTAAAACTTTATTCTCAACATAACGGTTTTCTAAGTGTTACAACTTCGGTTGGAAAAAGAGAAACCGCTAAAATAAAATCCAGCAGTATTTTGCCTCTTACGTTGCTGGATGTCGAAATGGTCATCAAACAAAACAAGGAGATTCACCAATTAAACGAAGCTTCCTGCTATTACGTTTACAACACCATTCATGACTCGCTCAGCAAACTCAGCATCGCGCAATTCCTGAATGAAGTATTAATTAAATCGATAAAAGAACAAGGCCCCAATCCTCACTTATTTAAGTATATTGAAACCTGCATGAAATTTTTGAATGACTCAACAGATGAATTCATTAATCTGCATATTTATTTTTTAATTGAACTCACAAAATATCTGGGATTTGAACCACAAGATAACCACAACCAACAAAACCCTTTTTTTGATTGTCGCGAAGGGCGTTTTTCCTCCATGAGTTTAAGTTTTCCTCTGGGTCTGGATAAAGAACAATCTCTTTTTTTTGCGAATTTTTTAAAAATGAACAGTCTAAAGGTCAAATTTTCAAATATCCAGAGACAATTACTACTTGAAATTCTATTGGCTTATTATAGGCTTCACATACCTGGATTTAACGAGGTCAGAAGTCTTGAGGTTCTAAAAGAAATTTTTTCATCTCCAAAAGCATAAATAGCTATAGATCAATTAGATACAAATAAAAAAGCCACCGTTATCGGGTGGCTTTCGCAATTTTGTTTTAATAGTATTATTTGTGTGTTTTTTCGCTGCTAACAGTTAGTTTTTTACGGCCTCTGGCACGGCGTGAAGCTATTACACGGCGTCCATTCGCAGTAGCCATACGCTCTCTGAAACCATGTTTGTTTTTTCTTTTGCGTTGCGATGGTTGGAAGGTACGTTTCATAATCTTACTTTATATTTAATGTTACTAATTTTTAAAAACGGAGTGCAAATATAGGTCAAATTTCTGTTCCGGCAAACTTTGTCAACAAAAAAAGGCCTAATAATTGCCCCTGGTCATAATTTAAAGGCAAGTTACCGTTTTATACGCTAATTTTGCGCTTTCTATGGCAAAAAGCAACGAATCAGCTCCGGTAAAACCCCTCCGTAAGGATGAGTTACCTAAAGCTAAACTCAACATACAGAACTTTAAACGTTCGTTACGATTATTTGCCTATCTGGGCAATCACAAATGGAAATTCATTCTGGGCATGGTATTTCTGGCAGCCAGCGCGGGAGTTGGGCTTATTTTTCCTTTAAAATCAGGCCAAATGTTAGGCTATATTGGCGAAAGCTCTAAATCTACAGATATTATTCGAAGTGAACTGATTGACATAGGTCTGATGTTAGGCATTATACTTTTAGCGCAAGCTGCCTTTTCGTTTGGAAGGGTGTACTTGTTTGCTCAGGTAACTGAAAATATTTTAAAAGCATTAAGAAAAGACACCTTCAAGCAAGTGATTCAAATGCCCATGGGCTTTTTTTCCAAAAATCAGGTAGCTGAATTGAGTAGCCGAATTGCAACAGATATCAATGTAATTTCAGATGCATTTACCATCAATATTGCTGAGTTTATCAGACAATCCATTGTAGGTATTGGTGGATTAACCTTGATAATAATGAAAGTGGATTGGGTGATTGCCAAATGGTTCCTTATCATTATACCACCTCTTACCCTTTTTTCGCTTCTATTTTCAAGAAAAATAAGAAAATATTCTAAAGTTTATCAGGAAAAAATTGCTGAAGCCAATGTAGTTGTTGGAGAGGCCTTTACCGGCATTACCAATGTAAAAACGTTCACTAACGAACACTATGAAATAAATAAATACGACAAAGTAACCAACGATGTGCGCGACTTTGGATTAAAATACGGGATTTATCGGGGCATGTTTTTTTCCTTTGTAATGGTTTTTGTGTTTGGTTCCATCTTTTTTATTTTATGGCAAATGCTCTACGCTTTAAAAGTTGAGAAAAGCATCAGCGCCGAGTCTTTTGGCACATTTATGATGTTGTCTTTGTTTGTTGCAGGTTCTTTAGGAGGATTGCCGGAGCAGATTGCTTCTATCCAACGTGCTTTAGGTGCTACTGACCGGGTTTTTGAACTGGTTGATGGAAACATTGAAAGCATAGAATTATATCGAGAAAACAGCCCTTCAAAATTAGCCAAGGGCGAAATTGAATTTAAAAATCTTTCTTTCAATTATCCTTCCCGTCCCGATTTTGCTGTTCTAAAAAACGTAAGCTTTAAAGTCGATGCGGGTCAAACCGTGGCTCTCGTTGGTTCCAGCGGTTCCGGAAAAACAACCATTGCCTCTTTGATTTTACGATTTTACGATCCAAACGGAGGAACGCTAAGCATTGATGGTGTTGATACAAGAAGCATTTCGTTAACTGAATTGAGAAAACAAATAGCGCTGGTGCCACAGGACGTTATTTTATTTGCTGGTAGTATTAAAGACAATATTGCCTATGGTAAGCCCAACGCCAGCGATTCCGAAATAGAAGAAGCCGCCAAAAAAGCAAATGCTTACGATTTTATTGTTTCTTTTCCCGATAAATTTAGCACCCTCGTGGGAGAAAGAGGTATTCAGCTTTCTGGAGGTCAGCGGCAACGTATCGCTATTGCGCGCGCGGTTCTTAAGAACCCAAGTATTTTAATTTTAGATGAAGCCACTAGCAGTTTGGATAGCGAAAGCGAGCATCTGGTACAAGAAGCACTGGACAAACTGATGGTGGGTCGCACAAGCGTTGTGATAGCGCATCGTTTGGCAACAATTAGAAATGCCGACAAAATCATTGTGCTGCAAAATGGCAGTATTCAGGAAACCGGCACACATCAGGAACTCATTCTAAATGAAAAAGGCCTGTATCACAAACTCAGTAAAATGCAGTTTGAACAGAGTTAAAATCAATTGCTTTAAAATAAAGTTAATTATTCCGTTTTCTCATCTGGTCTAAAGGGATTTCTTCTTATTTTTATCACTCTAAAGCAAATTAAATTATGGACGCAACGAAGCCTAAAAAAAGTATCATAGGACGTATTCTTAAATGGACAGGAATTTCTCTTTT
>CALMND010000276.1 GCA_937868565.1 uncultured Bacteroidota bacterium
ATACTCTTCAGACTATTATTCGTTAAACGGAAATTACATCAAGAATTTTGGAGTTTGTGAGTTAACAGATAATGAAAAAATATTTTTAATTAACGAGAATGACCAGAATATATTGAATGACTTTTTTGAGGACAAGTATGAGGTAAAAGTTTCCATTGCTGGCACACATATGTAACACAAGCCTTTACAAATATTTACCTTACCCATAAAGAAAAGTTCAGCAATATGATAAAAACGCCAATTTCATAACGTATTTCCAAAAGTACAGGCACAGGCGACCTGTGAAATTTTGTTATTTTTAAATTGTTGGAGAACTTAAATACACGTTAAAAAAAGAGTTATCGTCTTGAAATAGAAGAAATACGACTCATATTTATCGCAATAGCAATTGCAATTTCACCACGTTCCCATAGTCACAAGCCCTGTTCATTGAAATATTTAAAATCTTAACTTACATTTGCCCTGGCATACAGTTGGGCAACAATTAAGTACAGTGCTTTCCATCCGGCAACTGTGGACGGTAATTACAAACTAACGTGCTACAAATAACATATCACTGAGTCAACCAATGGAAAGTGTAACAACCAGGCAAAGGGTTAAGAAATATTCGGTTTTGATATGTATGGTCATTTCCGTGATTTTGATAGTAATAGCAAGCCTGCTTTATCCCGGCGGCTCGTTGCTCGACAAAAATTCCATTGGCTTTGGCTGGACAAAAAATTTCCTGAGCAATCTGTTTGCAACAAAAGCGATAAATGGTTCTGTAAACCCCGGCTGGATTTGGGCGCTGATAGGTATGGCCTTCCACTCGGTTGGCTATGGGATTTTTTTTATCCATATGGCGGGGAAGATCCAGTCACGGCAATGGGCCAGGATTTTAAAAACCATAGGCGCTGTGAACATTTTGTTTATTTTCTTAATTGCAACACCCCTGCACGACCTGGGAACAATATCCATTGTTTTAACATTGTTTGGTTTATTTGCGATTACAGTATTTATCTTAAAGACAAAACTTCATTTTCTTAAATTCTGCTGTATTTTTTGCTTGTTGACTTTTTACATTTTCTTTTTCCTGTATGGGTTTGGCTATTTGAGTCTGGCATTTATTATGCAGAAAGTATATACGATAAGCTCAATGCTGTTGGTTTTAGGGCTGGAGTATTTTACCAGGTACGAAGACTTTATACCGAATAAATCGGGAGCGCAGAAAATATAAGCATCGTACCACCATCAACATGCATACCTGAAAGTATCAGCGCAGGACACTTCCGGCTCAGGCATGTATTACTTCATTTCGCTCATGAAAGACATCATTTCGGACATGTCCGACATCATTTCGGCTACATATTATTTTGATGTGCTGGGATATAAAACCACCTGAAGTTTAATTACATCTTGATTTTGATTTTGTTCTTTTGTCATGACACAAAAGATTCTATGTTAAGTTTAAAGTTTTTTTTAAATAATTTTGTAAAAAATAAGAACGGCTTTAAGCTAGTTCGCAAAGGGTGGCAACTGAAGTTTGCTGCCCTTTATTTTTAAAATACTCTAGGTCAAACAGTTCTTCCTTTTTCCACAGTATATATACTAACTCCAAAATCTTTTTCTGAACAGCAACAGCAGCTTTCATTTTAATCCCATGCTTGCTCACCAAACGACTATATAAGGCCTTCATTTGTTCATTGTGTCTAACGGCTACTAATGCAGGAAAGTGCAGGGCTTTTCGAAGATATTTATTGCCCTTTCGGGATATTTTGCTTCTCCCTTTTACTGATATGCCTGATTCCTTACTAATCACATCCAATCCGGCGTAGCTCACCAATTGCTTTTTATTGCGTATGAGATTAAATCCATTAGTTTCTGCTACTATAGTTACAGCTGTTATCAACGCAACCCCTTTAATGCTGCATACATACTCCAGTTTCTCTTGTAACCATTGATGCTGGCAAACGATTTCTTTGATTTCTGATTCTACTTCATTTACCTGTTTATCCAAAAGCCATATTCGTTGTTTTAGTCGCTTTATACTGCCTTTATTGGGCCATGCTCCTGACTCTTCAGCATGCAATTGATTTTTGCATATGGTTCTCTCTTCTATCAACTGTTCTCTTTCCCTGGTAAGTTGTTTCAATTTATTAAATACCTCATGAGGTGGTTGCCAGAGATCTAGCTTCTTTTCTAATCCCATATAGGCAATGGCTTGTGCACTGGTCTTATCATTTACTGTTTTAACGCTTAAAGTTTGACTAAATGCTTTGACCTTGTTTGGAAGCATCACGCAAATCTTACAACCTTCATTGTACAAATACAATGATACTCTTTCGTGGTAAACACCAGTAGCCTCTATCACATATATCATCTCAACGCTATTGTCGGAAAGCTTTTTAGCCCATTCCTTCAATTTTTTAAAACCATCAGGAGTGTTTTTGAATGCCTTATTGGAAATTATCTCTTCCTCAAATTCATGGTTCATGACTCCTATTGAACAAACCAGTTCAATTTTACCACAATCAATGCCAACGCTTTGTTTAATTGCATTTTCTCTTTTCATTGGTCTAAATCTTTAATGGTTAATGATTCAAAAACCATAGGAACTTCCTCCATAGTCTTTTCTCGTGAATTATTGTAGAGTAAGCTGCATTGCAGTATTCCGTAAATTCTATTCAAACTTATTGAGGAAGGGCAAAAGGTGAGGATGTATCTTTTGCTATGTATCTGTTAAACACTACTGAGAACGAAATCATCTCTCACCCCTTGTCCTAAAGTTTTTGTACAAAAGTCTCAAGAATTTTTAATGATTGTCTTTCATGCTGCTAAAATACGAGAACGAAA
>CALMND010000277.1 GCA_937868565.1 uncultured Bacteroidota bacterium
CATAGATCCCATTGATAAATCGGTAGTAAACCTCCTGTTTCAACAGTACCATAAAGTTTCGTACCATCTGGCGAAAACTCTACACCGTATGGATAATTAATAGATGCAAGAATCAAAGAGTTACTTACCACACCAGTAATATTATCAAAATCGTAAAGTTCAAATCTGTGGGGGCCATAAATGCCAAGAGCTATTTTTTTTCCGTTTGGTGAAACCTTCATATATCCAATTTGGCCAGTATGAATAGTGCCAATGGGGGAAATTACGGCAATAGGATTTACGCCTGCTGATGTAACTAAAAAAGCTAAAAACTGATTCGAACCATTCATATGGGTAATAACCCATGTATCTATCCCATTACAATGTTTTACTGCAGTAAGTTTTTCCGTAGTTGAGGCGCTTAAAGAAATGTTTGAAATTGTAACTGAACCAAGGCCTGCAGCAAGATTCATGTCTACAATACTATACTTAAGTCCATTAATAGGCCATTGTGTAAACACGTAATAAATGTTTGGATTACCAGGTTGTTTAACAATAATACCTGATTGTGTGGAAGAAGGGTTTCCAGCTAAACCAGTACCATTGGCCATTACAGCATGATTTTTATTCCAAATCGTAACGCCATCAGTATAAAATAATAGGTTGCCATTAGCGTCAGCTATGCTCGCACAGCCTTCATTAGTATTTAAGGATCCGTTGTTAAGGGCTGTAGGTGGATTAGTCATAAAGTCCAAACCAGCCTGGTTCCCAAAATACCACTTCGTGTTTTCGTTTTGAGAATAGGTAGTAGAACCTATTAAAATAAGAAAAAATAAAAAATATTTAGAATAGGTTTTCAAAACATAAACAAGGTATTAGATTTTGTGCCACTAATTTAAGTAAAACAAAAGACTTATCATATTGATAATTAATATTTTAAAAACAGTAATAGAAACCGTTCGTACATCCATAAAAAAATCCCACCCGCTTAGGCGAATGGGACTTAAATTTGAATTAACTTTTAATTTCTACTTCTTATTTTCTGCAATCAACTTGTTTGCCTGAGCAACGTAATCATCGTTTTTAGCCTCTGTGGCCAATGTTACTACAGTATTGGCGCTGGTAATGGCTCCCGCTGTGTCTTTTAGTTTTACCTGAATTTTCGCTTTCAACATCACCATCCAAAAAGCCTTCGGATTTTGAGCAATAGCTTTGTCAACCCATTCTGACGCAAGATTTAAGTCTTTATTAGTTTCGTAATAATAACTCGCTGCCTGAAAATATGGACGACTATCTGCAATCACATTGGTTTGTATGCTCTTCATTATTTTTGCGTCTATATCTGAAACAACAGCAATACTCACTCTTGTTTTTTCCCAATTTAATTCAATGTTGGCGGTACTTGATGTAATATCACTCATCAGAATCGAGAATGTTTCTACCTTATCATTTAATGCTTTTGGTTTTACAGTAAAACGTAACACTTCGTTTTCTTTTTTGTACTCAGCAACATTGCCCCCAAGGGTTAAATCCTTATACAGCATAATTTCCCAGCTGTCTTTATTCGGAATGGTATACAAAGCGTATGTTCCTGCTACAACGGCATTGCCTTCCAGTTTTACATCTTCGCCAAAGGTTATTTTGGTAGAAGAGTTGGCACCCGTGCGCCATGTTTTTCCAAAGGGAACAACATCGCCATAAATAACGCGACCTTTTACACTCGGGCGCGAGTATTCAATAGTAATTTCTGATAAAGCGAAGGCTTGTTTAACCGTTTGCAATGGGCTAGGGGCGGGTACTTTTACTTGTGCGCTCATGTTTGTAAGTCCAACAGTCATTAAGAAGGCTGCTGTAATTTTTTTTAGAGGATGTAACATAATTATTTGTTTAGTTTTTGCTGCGCAAATGTAGAAACTATTGTGAGAGTTTTTCAACTCCCAAGTACTTTAAACATTTTTTACCAATTGTCTTAAATCTTTTAGGTTATCAAACACGAATCAAAATGAAGAAAATCTGCCCATTGGTCTCTATTTTCTAAACCGGATAGTTGACCCATAACTATCGTCATTATGCAAGTTTTTCTCAAAGCTAAAACTTTCCTTGTATAATGATTACTTAATAACCTTTAATGCCTCCGCAATATTACCTTTTGTGTTACCCACAAAAATTTTACCATTAAATAAAATTACTGGCCGTTTTAGGAACGTGTATTCTTCTAAAATTAGTTTTTTGTATTCAGCCTCTGTTGAAGGTTTTGGGTCAAGCGTCTTGTATTTTAAGGCTATGCGACTGAAAAGAGATTCATAGGAACCTGACATTTTTTTCATTTCATCGAGTTGCTCTTTGGTTATTTTTTCGGTTTTAATGTCCTGGAAAACAAATTTCTTTTGCTTTAATTTTAGTTCATCAATAATTCTGGCACAGGTGCTGCAAGAAGACAGGTAATAAATTTTTTTCATAATTCAATTTAAGAAGCCAAACTTATTAAAAGTAATTGAATAATCACGAAATAACTCTTAGTGAATCTAAGCGCTCTTTGTGCGTTAGTGGTAAAAAAGAATCACCCCAACACTAAGTTACTTTGAGAAAGCTCTGTTCAGTAAAATTAAAAGCCTGCAAAAACCTCCTCACGGTTTTCCGTGATACTGCAATTTCATGGTTTTCGGTGTTTTTTTCGGCTGGCTGTTGCCGCAACTTTGTACCATACAATTAACACAAATTAAAAACAAACAAATGAAAAATCTAATCAAAACAATCGCAGTACTTACAGTTTTAGCCTTTAACACATTAAACGCTCAAACCAACAACATCCCTGTTAGCATTACTAACGAAGACGGTAACACCAGTCTGCAATGGAACACTCAAAAAGAAGTAAACAGTAGCTATTTTGTAGTGGAGAGCTCTGACAATAATCAGACGTTTACTACCGTAGCTAAAATAAAAGCTGCAGGTTACGCTTTAAATGGTAAGGCCTATGAACTGGAAGGTTTAAGTTCCAATTTATATTACCGCATAACTTTAGTGAATATGGAAGGACAGCGGATAAGCTCCTTGGCTATTAACCCAAATGTAAACGATAACAATTTAATGGCTAAAAAATAATTTGCAATAACTAATTAAAATAAGTACTTCTGTATAAGTAACGCAAACAAATTAATCAATCAGTTAGTAATAATTCAAAAAATAAAATTATGGCACAAACTACATTAGGACAAGCGTCAGTAACACCATCCTCTAGTGACCCTACCGTTGGAACACTGGTATATGGTCAAATCATCATAACCGGAGTTGCTTCCACAGTAACGCCTTCTCAATTTACTTACAGTGAAACGGATCCCAGTGGTAATAATCTTGATTTACATTTAGTGTATAGTCAGGGTACGAGCATTCCCCCTGGCGGCGAAATTCTGTTTATTAATCCAGATAATAATAGCACATTGCCTACCACAAAGCAAGTCACTACTTCTTTAACAGATGGAACTATATATATATATCCAAATTCAGGAGTTAATTCTCCATCACTAACTGATGGTTCGATAAGTTATACCTCTGTTTTGCAAGCCAGTTCTAATCCCGATACAATTCTTTTCACTCCAAGCCTTACCTACACAAGTTCAAGCGGTGTTTACAATTATACGCTCAGCGCTACCATTGTTCTACCCAACACGTCAACCGCGCCTGGCACCCAGCAGCCTGTCCAAAGTATAGTAAATGGCAATACTGCTGATTTAATGTTAAGCATTGCATATGGTTATGACTATGCTATTCCTGATTCTGCACCTCCTGCAAATTGGAAGGATTTAGGAACTTATACTGAATACACCTTAGCTACGTACACGTTCACATCAAACTATTTCTTTACAACAAAAACAATAGGTTTTAATAGCACGCCTGCTAGAGCAACAACTAAACGCGTTAAAGGACTGGCAACTACAAGAGAAATTATTATAGTAATTCCAACGTAAAGGAAGCAGGTTTTGTTAATTGGGAATGAAACGGGCTAGAAAATTGTTTATTGGTAATTGATATGATAATACTGAGACTTGGCTCTTCTTTACTTAAGGGCTTCAGGAAATTCTTTGTACTGATAATTTATACACAAACCCTGTTTGGTTACTCCCAGAAAAAAATGCCGGACACTGTTTTGATCAACAACAATTTAGATTTGTTTAAAAAACTTGTTTCACGAAACTTGGATTCAGCAAAACAGGTGGCGGATGTTAGCTACAGTGTCGCCCAAAAAATTAATTACAGGAGGGGTATTTCAAAATCCCTCTTTTGCCTGGGGAAAATCCTATTGTTCAAAGATAAAAACGATTCCGCTCTTAATTACTTTAGGCTAGCACTTAAAATATCAAGGGAAACCTCTGATTTAGAAACGGAAGCGGAAGTATATCTTAAAATGAACGTCGTTTATCAGGCAAAAGGCCAAAAGGACTCCATGTATTTTTCTTTATTCAAGGCTCTTAAAATTTTTGAAAAGATTCAAAATTCAGTTAAAGTCGCGTCGGTTTATAATTCGCTTGGAGAACTAAGTTGTAATTATGGTGATTATAAAGCCTCACTCGAATATCTTGATAAGGCAAAAAATATCTTAAAAGTTCACACCGATTCATTGAGCTTAGCTACAACTTATGTCAACTATGGAATCGTATATTATTACACCGACAAATATGAATCTGCTCTTGAAAACTTTCTTAAAGCCAAAACTATTCATGAATGGCGAGATTATCAGCTTTACTTAGCAAAAGATTTGAACTATCTGGGATTGTGTTATGAGGCAATGTCAAAAGACAAACTGGCAAGACTATGTTTTAGCGAAGCTCAATACTTGTTTAAAAAGTTGCAAATGACTTTTGAATATTCGCAGGTATTGTATAACACGGGAATCTATTTCTGGAATCGAAAGGAAGTAGATAGCGCTATTACATACTTCGAAAAGACATTACATTTACTTGCAAACGAAAATTTTCATACAACTAAATTAAGTGCTTATTCCATGTTAGCCGAGGCTTATGCCTCTATAGGCAAGCACCTCGAAGCTTACAACTATCATATTAAATACTCCAATTTAAATGACAGTTTACTTAACATGGAAAAAGTAAAACAAATTGCCGAAATGCAAACCAAATACGATACTGAAAAAAAGGAACAGCAGATTACCTTGTTAGACGAACAAAACAAAACCAAAACCGCGCAACGCAACGTTTTAATAGCAAGTAGTATTGTACTACTGGTGTTGTTTTTAGGCTCTGGTATTTATTTTATACAACGCAACCGCCTTGCAAAAAAGAATGAACAAATTGCCCGCGAAGAAATTTCGGGACTCTTAAAAGAACAAGAAATTAAATCCTACAATGCCATGATAGAAGGACAGGAAGAAGAACGCAAACGCATCGCCACCGACCTTCACGACAGGCTCGGTAGCATGCTCTCCACCGTAAAACTATTGTTTAGTTCGCTGGACGAAAAAATTGACAAAAATCAACAAGAAAACCGAACACAATACAATCAGGCGACCGGCATTTTGGATGAAGCCGTGCTGGAAGTAAGAAGAATTTCTCATAACCTGAGTACAGGTATGGTGAATACTTTTGGTCTGGTTCCTGCGCTGGAAGAACTGTGCGAAAGTATTGACAACAGCAAGATAATAAAATGTAAACTCCTGTGTTATGGTATGGAGAATCGTTTGGATCAACAAACCGAAATAGGATTATTCAGAATGGTTCAGGAATTGGTAAATAATGCCTTAAAACATTCTAAAGCCAAACAATTAACCATACAGCTTAACCGAACCTCTGAGTCGTTAAATCTGACCGTTGAAGATGATGGTGTTGGTTTTGATTTAGCCGAAAAAATGAAGAGCAATGGTATGGGGCTTAAAAACCTGGAGGCCCGGGCAGCAAAGCTAAACGGGGCTTATTTTGTAGATTCTAAACCCGGCCGTGGTACTATTTCAATAATTGAAGTACCTTTAAGCCATGACACGAATACTAATAGCTGATGACCATCAAATGTTTATTGATGGGATTAAATCTCTGTTAAGTTCCAATAATCAATTCTCAGTTATTGGCGAAGCACATAATGGCCAGGAGGTCGTTGATTTTATATCCAAAGAAAAAGTGGATATTGTTTTATTGGACATGAATATGCCTGTGATGGAC